>JBJTOW010000769.1:0-11253 GCA_046074805.1 Planctomycetota bacterium
ATCAGCACGCTCATCCTCAACTCGTGCCGTCGGTTCACCGTCCTCGCTGGTGTCGAAAGCGATAGCGCCGGGGACATCGATTTCTTGGGTCACGCGTTCCCGGCGACTGATGCCGCTCAATGGCATTAACACCCCAGCCCCGTCGCCGTAGTCGCCGCAGTCTTTGAAGCTAACCCAAACTCACCAGCTCTCCTGGAATTGGTGGATGATTCTATTGGCTCCCTTTAATGGCTCCCTTTAACACCCCAGCCCTCTCGCCGTAGTCGCCGCAGTCTTCGAAGCCAACCCAAACTCACCAGCTCTCCTGGAATTGGTGGATGATTCTATTGGCTCTATTGGCTCTCCGTCGCCGTAGTCGCCTCAGTCTTCGAAGCCAACCCAAACTCACCAGCTCTCCTGGAATTGGTGAGTGATTCCATTTGGCTGGCCGCCTCCTCGCTGGTGTCGAGAGCGATAGCGCCGGGGACATCGATTTCTTGGGTCACGCGTTCCCGGCGACTGATGCCGCTCAATGGCATTGAAACCCCAGCCCCCTCGCCGTAGTCGCCGCAGTCTTTGAAGCTAAACCAAACTCACCAGCTCTCCTGGAATTGGTGGATGATTCTATTGGATTCTATTGGCTCTACCCTGTGGATGATTCTATTTGTGTCTTAACACCCCAGCCCCGTCGCCGTAGTCGCCGCAGTCTTTGAAGCTAACCCAAACTCACCAGCTCTCCTGGAATTGGTGGATGATTCTATTGGATTCTATTGGCTCTATTTGTGGCCGCGCGGCCGGGATTGTAGGAAGCGTACGGCAAGCGTCCGAGATCAATTGGCGAAGACGTGCTCGACGGCGGCGAACAAATCGAGACGGGGAAATGCCAGCCCGGAAGCGGGATCGGATACCTTGGGCCCCGTCTTTTGGAAGATCGCGAGCATAGCGTCAGGGAGCGTTGGCCCATCCGCTTTCCAATCGTATTTCGCCGTTTCGATCGCCTCACGGAGGATCATGGCCGCCCCACACGCGATGGCGTTCGAGGAACTGGTGGCGGCGGCGGGCACGAGCAAAACGACTTTGGAGTGGCGATCCAAAAAGACTTCGTCCTTGCCCGGCCGTACCGCTCCGATCGCGAAACAATCGCCTTGGCAGGACGGCCAGGAAATCCCCTTGGTGAACTGGTGGTTGCCGGTCGGCGCGCTGACCCAAATCCCCAGTTGTCGCAGCTTGCTCAGCGGTTCATCGATCTCCGTGGGAACCGGCACGCCATGTTCGAGGTCGTCAACCGGCGCCAAATTCACGACCGTGATGCGATGCTTTGCGGCGTTTTCCACGATCCATTGCAAACCGGCTGCCAAGCTCTTGCTGTCCCGCACGTTGCAGTGGCAGCATTCAAGAGCGCGGATGACGGCGACTTGGTTGTTTGGAACAACACCCCAGCGGCCGTTCAGGTTGAGGGACGAAGGGATACCGATCGTCGATCCGTGGTAACCGCGTCCCACGTGGCTCGGGTCGCTATCGCCATCCACGCTATCATGCGTCACTCGGACCTTGGGGAGATCGCCCACCTTCGCGGTCCACTCGGGCATACCCAACTTGCAGCCATCATCAACCAGAGCCAGCGTTTGCCCCCGTCCGAGTGACAGCCGCTCTCCGTACTTATCCCACACCGCCGTCACACCGACCCGGCGGAACTCGACCGGATTCGTCGGCTCGCCCGCGCGTGCGTTGCGGTTCGCAAACGCTCCGTCGACGGCCGCCGCCATGCCGGCCAACGTGATCAGGCAGTAGAACGCTTGTTTGAGTGGAGTCGGGAGGGCGATTGGGTCCACAAATGCTACTTCCTTCCTGCAGCGCAAACATTGCGACGGACGAGGAAGTCCGTCATACATCCCATCATCCATCATCCATCATCCATCATCCATCACCCATCACTACCCCGGGCCAACGCCGCGGTCGAATGCGTCTTGTTCACGCAGGTAGACGGCGAGCGTGGCGTCGAAGGTGGTCTTGGGAATCTTCCAGTTCGGGGTTTCGTCGGTGTACGAGTTGCAGTGGTTGATTAGCAGTCGATGGAGGAACTTGAACAGGTGTCGCGGGGTTCGCAGTTGGCGTAGGGAATCGATCAGCTGACGCTGCGTGAGCGACTCTTCGAACATTTCCTGCAAGGTCGGAGTGGACCCGGCCGCCGCGCATGCTCGAAGACGCGCGCCGGCGATGTCGTACAGGGTTTCGCCGGTCCATTCGAACGAACTGACCATGTTCTGTTTATCGAGCCGCGCTTTTTGGAAGAAGTCGCGGTCCTCGCGTTCCAGGAACCGAGTCAGCTCGATCGGCAGCATCAGTTTTATGCCAAGGCCCGAATGCTTGAGGAACTTGTTGTCGAGCAGCGGCCAAATGAGGGCTCGCATCCGTTCCGCCGCGCCGTTGATCAAGTGGGGTTCGTCGACACGGTCTAGCAGCACGATGATGCCCGTGAACCCGAAGGTTTGGAGCAGTCCTTGGAATTTGGTGAGCAATTCGTAGCGGTCGTCGGTGCTCAGGCGGTTCGGCAGTGGCTGGCCGGCGAGTTCCTGTCGGGGGAACTGCATCAACGCGTGTCGCAGTTCATGCCCCTCTCGCACGCCAATACGCATTCGCTTGAGAATCCCACGAGCTCGGCGCCAGGCGCGGAGCCAGTGGAAGACTCGGGGAAACCATGCGGCGGCGATCAACACGGCCCACAGCCACCAGTACTTAGCCCATTCCATCCCCTGCGACACGCTCAGGTAGCCGAGGAACCCGACGATCGCCAAGGTAGCCGCGATGCCGAGTCCCAAATCCCAATGGTTGGTCCAGGTCCGGAACCGCAAAGCTCGGCACAGTTTGTGCCAGCGAACGGAGAACGGTTCAGCCGTCGACTGGTCATAGCAGGTGGCTAAGAGCAGCAGGTCGCGGGATTGGTGACGGTCGAGCGAATGGAGGTCAGCGGGCGACAGTTCGCCTTCCACCATGGGCGACGGCTGTTTGACCTCGAGAATCCGATCGATCAAGCCGGTCACACCCAAGGACAGGATGCTGTCCATGTGATCCCAGAGTTTCCATTCCGCGAGCACTCGGTCGGGACGCTTGCTGCGGCGTCCCAGGCGGTTGCTGAAATTGCCGAGGAACGTATTGAAGTCGTCGTAATGAATGACCAGTGCCCGGCGACGCGGGTTGTTTTGGTTGTACTGCCGAAGATGGCGGGCGATTTGCAACCGAATGGCTGTCTTTCCGGAACCCTTTTCGCCAAACACGACAGCGGTCGCTGGATCGCCCGGATCACCGAACACCTTATCCCAACTCGGGTGGTAGGTGCTGGCGATGCAAAAATCCTTGAAGACCAAATCGGTCTGGGCGTCCTCTTCGGAGAACGGATTCCGAGCGACGCCGTAGTGTTCGAGGAATTGCGGGAGTCTCATGGGCAAATGGCCACTGTGAAATTGGGCGAACCAAGCAACTTGTTCGGATTATAGCCCACTTCCCGGGCGCGGCGGCACCCGTTGGCCATGAAGTTTCCACCATCGTCCCAACGGCTCGCTCGGCAGAAAATTGGCCGATTGGGGGACTTGTCGCGTGTTTACCGGTTTTCGGAATTTGCCGGGCAGCGTACATTGTCGCCCATGACTACGAATGCCGAAGCGCTGGTGATCGAATTCCTTACACGGAAGCTTGGGGCGAAGCCGCGTCCCGAGGACCCCATCGCGCAACTGGGCTTCGACTCGCTTGGACTCGCCGAGTCCACCGCCGAACTCGAACAGGTCTGCAAAGTTCGGCTCGGCGAACACATCCTGGATGTGGAAACCGTTGGCGATCTGATCGAACTTATCCGTCGCCAGCAGTCGGCCGTGCCCCCTCCCCATTCGCGACCGTCCGTCGACCAATCCGGTCGCTCCTCCGGCGACCCGCTGGCCACGACCACGGGCCCTACCCATCGCCAGTCGGGCGACGTTTAGGTTTCAAAACCGGCCTGCCAGCTTTTTTCGATTCCAATTTTCTTCTTTGCGCAAGGTTGACCCCCAATGAGCAACGTGACACTTTGGAAAGCTTTCCGCCGCCGCCGTGACCGTGGGGGGATGATCGCCGCCGCATGGGCTGGAGTGTGCATGTTGGGGTTGGGAATTTCGGCAGTGGGAGTGCCGGGTTTCGGGAGCGGCGGCGTCACGGTTCAGGCGGCCGAGCCACCCGTGGCGGCGCCGGAAGAGCCGAAAGGCATGACCGCACTTTTCAATGGCAAAGATCTCACCGGATGGGATGGCGATCCGCGTCTGTGGAGCGTCAAGGATGGGGTGATCCACGGGGAAACGACGGCCGAGAATCCCGCTAAGGGCAACACGTTCATCCTTTGGAAGGGCGGGACCGTTAAGGATTTCCAGTTGCGGTTGTCGTTCCGCTGCAACGCGACAAACAACTCGGGGATCCAGTACCGATCGAAGCACATCACCGACGGCAAGGTGGGGAACGCCTGGGTGGTCCGTGGCTACCAGCATGAGATCCGCAACGAGTCGAAGTTGCCGAACGTCGCCGGTTTCATCTACGACGAGGGAGGTTCGCGGGGTCGGATTTGCCTCGTCGGCGAGCAGGCGACATGGGAGCCGGAGACGAAGAAGAAAGTCACCAAAACGCTGCTGGACGCGGCCGAGTTCGAAAAGCTGTTCAAGCTGGACGACTGGAACGACGTGGCGATTATCGCGAGCGGCAACCACATCCAGCACTATCTCAATGGCCGACTGGTGCTCGATTTCACCGACAACGACCCGCAGAAGGCGCTCAGCGAAGGCATCCTCGCGTTGCAACTACATGCTGGCAAACCGATGTGGGTGGAGTTCAAAAACATCCGGCTTGCCCAGACTCCGTAACGTCGGACGAACGGAAGGCACACGCAACAACGATTATCCCAGTCACTCGCCCGAAAGGCGTTGCGACGGACAGGAAGTCCGTCGTGGGAAGAACGAGGCAGCCCGAAGAACACTGGGGGCACACGGAACACAGGGTCGGGAAGTCGATTCCCCGTGTAGTCTCGAGTCAACTCAATCGCGTCTCGAGCGCGTTACGCTTGGCTGGCGTCACGATTCCAGACCGTACTCCTTGAGCTTCTTGTGCAGGGTGTTGCGGTTGATTCCCAGTTTTTTCGCGGCCTTGACCTGGACTTGAGCGCAGTTGAGCATGACCTGCGCGAGTAGTTCCCGTTCGACGCGATTGACGATTTTCGCGTGCAGGTTGTCTTCTTCGGGACCTGAGCCGAGCAGCCCTTGCTGAACGACGGCGAACGTAAGCGACTCGAGGTCCGCCCCGCGGAGGTGTGTCACCTTGGGACGTTCGCGTCCTTGGACCACCTCGGGCAGCAGTTCCAAGGTCAGCTCGTCGTTCTCGGCGAGCACGACAGCCCGCTCGATGTAATTCTGCAATTCCCGCACGTTGCCGGGCCAGTGATAGTCCTGCAACGCTTGAAGAGCTTCCTTTTGAATGTGGGCGACGTAGCGATCGTTCGCCTCGTTGTAGTGGTTCAGGAAGTGGGACACGAGTTCCGGGATATCCTCACGCCGTTCACGCAGCGGCGGCAGCACGATGCTGATGACATTGAGCCGCCAGTACAAGTCCTCGCGGAATTTGTTGGAAAACACTTCTTCGTGCAGATCGCGGTTGCTGGCCGCGATGACCCGCGTATCGACGCGGATGGTCTGGGTGTCGCCCACCCGTTCGAACTCGCGTTCCTGCAGAACTCGTAGCAATTTGACCTGCAGGTGAAGCGTCGTCGAATTGATTTCGTCGAGGAAAATCGTGCCGGTGTGGGCGGCTTCGAAGCGGCCCGTCCGGTTGTTCACCGCGCCGGTGAAGGCGCCGCGGACGTGTCCGAAGAGTTCGCTTTCGAGGAGGCTCTCGCTGAGGGCTCCGCAATTCACGCGAACGAACGGTCCCGTGGCTCGGTCGCTCAAACGATGGACAGCGGTCGCGATCAATTCCTTGCCGGTGCCGGATTCGCCGAGCAGCAGGACGGACGCCGGGCTGCGAGCCACGCGGCGGGTCATGCGATAGACTTCCTGCATAGCAGGGCTGGAACCGATCAATCCGGGAATGGGCGGTCCGGACTCGGAAGTGGGGACGGGGCCGAATTTAGCCATGGCCATCAGGGTACGGCGGGCGGCCGGTTCGCAGGGGGGGACTCAGCCGTGGTTCCGGCTGGGCTTTTCACTCGTTCCATCGTATCCAGGATCACGCCCAGCACCTGCTGCGTTTCGCGATCCGCCGCCTCGCTCTGATTGTAGCGTTCGTACTGCCGCAATACCTCGGCCCGCGTCAACATTAGTCCGCGCCGTTCGACAGCGTCCCGGAAACCGGCCGCCGCCGCCCGCCGTTCGAGGATAGGCCGAGCTTGATTGCTGGCCAAATCGATCAGGCTTTGCTGGGCGCGGGACGAACCAATCCGGCCGAGCACCAGGGCCGCCCGCCCGGTCAACTCGGGAGTCTGCAACGCGCTGTTCACGGCCGGTTCCAGCTTCGACAATTCGTAGAATCCATACGCGGTTGGGTTGTCGGTCAGCTGCGTCATCCACTCCAAAGCGGCGGCGGCTTGCACGAGCCGTTCGTCCTTCGTCACGGCGGAGCGGCCAATCCCGCGTCTCAACCGCTCCACCAACAGCGACAACGTCGCGGCGTCGACGGGCCGTGGGAACGCCTCGACCAACTCTTGGATCGACGCCAGTGACGAGGCGCGGTCGATCTTCTCGCCCGCCGCCATCACGCCGATCGACAAGCGTCCCAGTCGACCATCCTGCCGAAACATGCCGACAAGCTCGCCAACCGCCGGTCCTTGAATGGAATCGCTGACCAATGCGAATTCGTAGTCCGGCTGCCGCTGCGCCATGACAAACGCCGCTCTACCAGATGTCGCGGAGTCGGCTTCGTAGCCCAGTTCGGCCAGCATCCCGACCAAAGACTGGGCCTCGCTGGCCCGCGGATGGGCGATCAGCACGCGGCGCGAGCCGACGGTACTCGCCAAGTACCCGAGCGACTCCGCCAAGTAGCTCGCCCCGGGAAACGACGCTCGAGGGTCAAGTTTCAAAACGGCGGCTACCGCCGCGAATCGAACTCGGCGGTCCGGATGGTTCAATGCGGCGGCAAGTCGTCGCGGCACGCCATCGACCGACGTGAGCAGCTCCAAGTTTCCAATCTCGCCCAACACTTCGATGGCGGCGGCCGCCGCCGCGAACCGCTGCTGGCGAAACGCCATCATCAGCACATCTTCGACGACCGTCGCCGATTGCTGGGTGACTCGTGAGAACGCCGAATTTGGTCCACGAGGCAGCGGCTGGTCGACGCCGCCTTCGATTTTGGCCAAATCCAGTTCGCACAACAGATACAGCCGCAGGTATTCGGGCTGTTCCGGAGCCATCTGATACAGTTCACGGGCTAACCGGCAGGCTTCCGCGACGGCCGCGTCCGTGCCGTCGTAGGTGAGTGGCTTGGCCGTTTTGGCAGCGGCATCCCAATGCCACAGGTCGCCGCGGTTGTCAATGTTCAAGTGGACCACCGGCTCGCCCGCCAAGTGCGAGAGGATTCTCCGGTACAGGAACTGAGTAGCTTCGACGTAGGTGGGAGTTTCGCCCACGATTAAAGCGAGTGCCTCTTGGGCCGCATCCCGCAGCATCGCGTCGTCGCCGCCAGCGCGTTCGGCAAGCGCGGGACGCACAAGGTACGGGGTGGCTCGCCGCGTGCGGAGCGCCCCGAGCACCGCGAATATCCGGGCCTTCAAGCCCGCGTCGTTGCTCTCCAAAACGCCGATCAGCGGTTCAACGGCCTGCTTTCCCAACAGCACCAGCATCCGCTGAACAGCCGCGTGTTCATCGCTGCGCCCCGCGTCCGCCAGCACTTTGACGAGTGGTTCGACAGCGGCCGGTCCGGCGTCTTTCAATCCCGCCTCGGCGTCCCGGCGAGTGATCGGGGAGGGGTCGAGCAATTTGCCGACGAGCACAATCAATCGATTGGCATCGGTCGCCTGTTTGCGAACGGCCGATAAAGCGGCGTCCGCCAGTTTCGTTCCGGCTGGTTGTAG
The DNA here is from genome assembly GCA_046074805.1 of Planctomycetota bacterium. Classification (GTDB taxonomy): domain Bacteria; phylum Planctomycetota; class Planctomycetia; order Pirellulales; family Pirellulaceae; genus CAIXSC01. The sequence continues at coordinate 8,051 of JBJTOW010000769.1, forward strand.
CGATTGAGCCGCCTTGAGGCGGCGGAAATAATCCGCGCCGTAGCGGGCGTGCAATGCGAGCAGCACATCGCTACTCGGTTTGGCGGCTATCAGTTGCGTTAGATAGCGTTTGGTTTCGTCGAGCCTGCCCAGGTCGAGCGTGACACGCACAGCCCACGCCAGTTGTTCGGGAGTCGTCGGGTTGGCTTCGCGGACCGCAAGGATCGCGGGATCCTTTTCAGCGGACGCAAGATCGTCGACGCTCGCCGCGTTCTTTCCTCCGGCGGGTACAGCGGGAGGACTGTCGCCGAAAGCGTCGTCCTGAGCCAGCACGCCGGGAACGGGAAGTAGGAAAGGGGCCGTGATGGCCAGCGACACGCATGCGGCCGCAGCGGCGTGCGTCCAAAAGGCTGCCCACCGGCCGGTCATCAGGGTCGGGATCGACGTCATCGTCATGGTCCAAGTCGCTTTCTCACGCAGCGCGGACTTCGCAAGCTCCCCGGTTTATCGGGAGGCGGCTTGGTCGAGTGCGAGAAAATCAGGCGCCAGCCGGAGGAAAGGCACGGCCGTCATGACCGTAACTCTCCGATTCGCTGCTTCCACCGTTCCACTTGACGGGCGACTTCCTGCGGTGCCGTCGAACCATAGCTTACAAATGACTTGATCGCGTTCTCCACGCCCAGCACATCATAGACACGCTCGTCGATTTCCGGACACAGTTCCTGGAAATCAGCCAGCGGCAGATCCGCCAGCCGCGCCCCGCGGTCCATCGCCTTGCGCACGAGCGCGCCGACAGAGTGGTGCGCGGATCGCTGCGGCACGCCGCGTTTGATGAAGAATTCCATCAATGTGGTGGCGTCCAGGAAGCCGCGGTCCAGACGAGCTTCGATCGACGGACGATTGAGCCGCGCTCCCATCACCAACGCCGCCGCCAGTTCCAGGCAAGCGTCGACCGTGTCGAACGAATCGAAGATCGCCGGTTTATCCTCTTGCAGGTCGCGGTTATAAGCCAGCGGCAAACCTTTCACGAGCACCAACAGCGTTTGCAGATTGCCGATGACGCGAGCCGATTTGCCTCGCGTCAATTCCAGCACGTCCGGGTTGATCTTTTGCGGCATGATCGACGAACCGGTGCAAAAGTCATGCGGCAGCTTCAGGAAATCAAACTCGGTCGTCGACCACAGAATCCACTCTTCCGCCCAAGTGCTGAGATGCGTGGCGACCAACGCCATGGCGAAGGCGAATTCGAGCACGAAATCCCGATCGCTGGACACGTCGAGGCTGTTCGCCGCCACGCTGTCGAACCCCAACCGCGCGGCGACATCCTCGCGGTCGATGGGCAGCGATGTGCCAGCCAACGCGGCGGCGCCCAAGCTGCAAACATTCGCCCGCTTGCGGCAATCGGCCAGCCGGCCCCGATCCCGCTCGAACTTTTCACAGTAGCAAAGCCAGTAGTGCGGGGCGAGAATCGGCTGCGCTCGTTGGAAATGCGTGTAGCCCGGCAAGATCGCGTCGCTGTCCAGATCGCAGCGATACAGAAACGCCCGTTGCAATTCGGCCAGCCGTAGGTCAAGTTGATCGATCGAATCGCGGACCCAGAGCCGCAGATCGGTGGCGACCTGGTCGTTGCGGCTACGGCCCGTGTGCAGCTTGCGGCCGATATCGTCGAGGCGGCGGATGAGCGCCGTCTCGATGTGCATGTGAATGTCTTCGAGCTCCGTCTTGTACTCGAATCGACCCTGCTCGATCCGCTCTTGGATCTTTTCCAGAGCGGACTGGATAAGTTGGCATTCGACCTGTTCGAGCAGCCCGACCGCCGCGAGCATCTGGGCATGGGCGATCGAGGCGCGAATGTCCTGCGGATAGAGCCGTTTGTCGAAACTGACGCTTTCCGTGAACAGTTCGACCCGCTTGTCCGGTCCCGACGAAAACACGCCACTCCTGGAAGGACTTGTCACCGCAGCGTTCCCCGTTGAGCCGCGCCGGGTCGCGTCGCGGACAGCCTTGCCTTGCGATTCGAGCCCGGCCAAACACAGTCTGGCCAAACACAGCCCGGCCAAATTCACCGGGCCGGGCAAGCTAAAACAATAGGCAGGCCCCGAATGCCTGTCAATTTAACGCCAGGGATTCTGGAGTCGAGAACATCGCTCGGGTCCGCGCGTCGACAACGAAACGGGCCGCACGCCGCCTAAACGCGGACCCCGATCCAGTCCGCGTCACGTTTACTTGCAAGTCAGCCGGGCGTCCGCGATCAAGTCCGCGAACGCCCGTATCGCGAACGCCGGCGCCGCTAACGCCCGTATCGCGACTACTCACCCTGGCCCGGTGTGAAGCCCATCTGGCCGTCGAACGTGTACAGGTTCTCGATCTTGATGAAATCGAGTCCCGCGTCGCTGATTCGGCCGAGCAACCGCGCGACTTGCGAGTGCGTGATCGGCGTGCCATACGCTTGCGTCGTCTTAAACCGGCATCGCCAGTGGTCCGTGCAGAAGCTCTCCGGAAACCCTTCCGGCCAAACCTTCAAGCCGCGATTGCTCACCATGGTCAGCTTGAGTCCATCGCCTTCCACGCGGTCGGTGAGGATCTTGGCGAGGTCGGAAGGAGTGCCGCCGTACCAATGCAAAAACGCATCGACGCCTTGCAATTCCTTCTTCGCCCTCTTCACCACATGCTTGTACGGCGGAGCGCCGGACACTTCCTTGTTGTATTCCACCGCTTTCAGGCTCGTCGGCTTCTGGCCCAACCGGTCGATCACCGCGTCGGCGAACTCCCGAGTGCCAACCTTCTGCTTGCTCACCGTCTCGTCAAAGATGTCATAAGTATGGATACCGTCCTCGATCGCCTTGAGCCACGCGTTGTGGGCAAGTTCCGCCACATCCGGCTGGCCGATGTGGACCAACATCAAGATCGAACCCAGGAACAGTCCACTAGGATTCGCCAAGTTTTGGCCCGCGCGTCGCGGAGCCGACCCGTGAATCGCCTCGAACATCGCGCACTTGTCGCCAATGTTCGCCGAGCCAGCCAGCCCGACCGAGCCGGCGATCTGGGCCGCGACGTCCGAGAGAATATCGCCGTATAGATTCGGCATCACAATCACGTCGAACGCTTCCGGACTGTCGGCGAGCTTCGCCGCGCCGATGTCGACGATCCAATGCTCCTTTTGAATATCCTCGTACTCCGCGCCGATCTCGTCAAACACCTTGTGGAAGAGACCGTCGGTCATC
>JBJTOW010000770.1:0-6451 GCA_046074805.1 Planctomycetota bacterium
GGGCGGGAAATTTGTACGACGGACTTCCAGTCCGTCGCGCGGGGCGGTAGGCGGCGAATAGCCGCTCCGTCGAGGAGACAGTCGGATGAAACGAGTGAACAGTGGCGGTGGTTGGCCGGCGATTCGATACACCTTCAAGAAAGCCCGCGAGGTAGGCGGCATCTGGAAGATGTGGCGGGCGTTGCGGACTAAAAACGCTTGTAAGACGTGCGCCTTGGGGATGGGCGGGCAGAAAGGTGGACTCGTCAACGAAATCGGCTCGTTTCCCGAAGTTTGCAAGAAGTCGCTGCAAGCGATGGCGGCGGACATGCAAGGGGCGATCCGCGAAGACTTCTGGTCGACCTACGCGATTCCGCAGCTCGCCGCCTTTTCGCCTCGCGAAATGGAAACCTGCGGACGGCTGGTCCAGCCGGTACTGTACGAGCAAGGGCAAAACTACTACCGCCCAATTAGTTGGGAAGACGCCTTCACGCGGATCGCGAACCGGCTGAAAGAAGCGGCACCGAAGGAGACGTTTTGGTACTTCAGCGGCCGCAGTTCGACCGAGGCCGGTTTTCTGCTGCAATTGTTCGCCCGCATGTACGGCACGAACAACGTGAATAATTGCAGTTATTACTGCCATCAGGCGAGCGGCGTCGGATTGCAGACGTCGATCGGGACCGGCACTGCCACACTGCGGCTCGAAGATATCGAACACTCGGACATGGTGTTCGTCATCGGCGGAAACCCAGCCAGCAACCATCCTCGTTTGATGACCACCTTGATGCAAGTTCGTCGCCGGGGCGGCGAGGTCATCGTGGTGAACCCGATCCGCGAGACGGGTTTGGTGCAGTTCCGTATCCCAAGCGACTGGCGTAGCCTGCTGTTCGGAACAAAGATCGCTTCCGAGTACATACAGCCGCACATCGGCGGCGATCTCGCGCTTCTGACTGGCATCGCGAAACGCTGCGACGAAATTGGGGCCCGCGCCGACGCGTTCCTCGCCGACCATTGCGACGGCGCCTTGGCATGGCTGGACGCCTTGCGGGCGATGCCGTGGGAGGAGATCGAGCGGAAGAGCGGCGTCGCGCGGGCGGAAATCGAACGCATCGCCGCGAAATACGCCACCGCTAAAAATGTCGTATTCAGCTGGACGATGGGCATCACGCACCACGCTCACGGCGTGCAAAACGTCCAGGCGATCGTCAATTTGGCGCTGCTTCGCGGAATGGTCGGACGGCCTAACGCGGGGTTGTTGCCGATTCGCGGCCACTCGAATGTGCAAGGCATCGGCAGCGTCGGCGTGACGCCGCAGTTGAAAGACGCCGTCTTTGAACGGCTGCAGAATCATTTTGGCGTGCGGTTGCCGACCGAAAAAGGACTCGACACGCTCGCGTGCATGGAAGAGTCGGCAGTCGGCCAGTTGAAGGTCGGCTTTTGCCTTGGGGGCAACCTGTTCGGTTCGAACCCAGACGCAACGTTCGCTGACCATGCCCTATCCAAGCTTGACATGCTCGTCACGATGAACACGTCCCTCAATACGGGCCATGCCCGAGGGCTCGCCAAGCAGACGATCATTTTGCCGGTGCTGGCTCGCGACGAGGAACCTCAAGCGACCACCCAGGAGTCGATGTTCAACTACGTGCGGCTTAGCGATGGCGGACCGCGGCGGCACGAGGGGCCGAAGAGCGAAGTCGAGGTGATCGCCGAACTGGGTGAACGAGTGCTCGGCGCAAACGGTCCGATCGACTGGACCTCGATGCGGGACACGGGCCGCATTCGCGAGGCGATCGCCAAGGTGATTCCGGGTTTCGAGAAGCTGGCGACCATCGGTCAGACCAAGGAAGAGTTCTACATCGCCGGACGGACGCTCCACACGCCCAAGTTTCCCACGGCCAACGGGCGGGCCAGGATTTTCGTTCACGCCTTGCCCGAACTCGCGGAGGCCCAAGGGCAGCTCAGGCTCATGACGGTCCGCAGTGAAGGCCAATTCAACACGGTCGTGTATGAAGAGGAGGATCTGTACCGCGGTCAGGATCGGCGTGATATTGTATTGCTTCATCCCGACGACCTCGAGCGGCTTGGATTGAAACCCGAGCAGCGCGTCACCGTCGCCAGCGACACGGGCAAAATCCGTGGCATGTTGGCGCGGCCTTATCCTGAGATCCGCGCCGGGAACGTGATGATGTACTATCCCGAAGCCAATGTGCTCGTTCCCCGGCACGCCGACCCGCAGTCCAAGACCCCGGCGTTCAAATGCGTGCTGGTGAGAATCGAACCGGAGTAATCGCCGCCTATGACCGCCGTCCCTAACACTGCGAGGAACGGCGGGTTCGCGGCCGCCTCGGCTGGCGTGATTCTGGCCAGCGCGTTTTTGCTCTTCCAGGTGCAACCGGTCATCAGCAAGGTGATTCTGCCGTGGTTTGGCGGCAGTCCGGCCGTCTGGACCACCTGCATGTTGTTCTTTCAAGTGCTGCTGCTCGGCGGATACGCCTACGCGCACTGGCTTTCACAATCGCCTTCAGCCGCTCGCCAAGCGGCCGTCCATGTTGGGCTGTTGTTCGTCGCCATCGTGTTGTTGCCGATCGTCCCCGGTGAGCATTGGAAGCCGACCGACAGCGTCCATCCCACAAGCCGCATTTTGTGGCTGTTGACCGCCCATGTCGGTTTGCCGTATTTCGCCCTGTCCGCAACCGGACCGCTTGTGCAAGCGTGGTTTGGTCGCGTCTGCGTCGGCCGTTCTCCCTATTGGCTTTACGCCCTTTCCAACTTCGGCTCGCTCGCGGCGTTGCTCAGCTATCCATTCGTCTTCGAGCCACTCATCACGACGCGCGGACAAGGATTGCTCTGGAGCGTCTCGTTCGCGTTGTTCGGGATCGCGTGCGGCGCGCTCACAATCCGCGCTTGGAGGAACGCCGTCGACCTGCCCGACCATGAACGGGCCGACAGCCAAGCGACTGTCGGCGCGGCGAACGCGGCCAGTGTTGGCAAGGAGGCGGATTCGATGCCGCCACCGCTTGATCGGCTGATGTGGCTTTTCTTGCCAGCGTTGGCCTCGGTCGGGCTCCTCGCGATCACCAACCATTTGTGTCAGGACGTGGCGGTGGTGCCATTTATGTGGGTGGCGCCGTTGAGCCTCTACCTGCTGTCATTCATTTTGTGTTTCGGAGCAAGTTGGTGGTATTCGCGGCGGCTGTACGTATTGCTCGCCATCGGCTCGATCGCGTTTGTCTGCGCTCTGCAAACTCACGACTCGCTCGCGAAGCTGGTCGAGTACCTCAAGGCCGAACCATGGCTGCGGCAGATGGAGACCTTTGTGTTCTATGCCGCCGAAAAGCTGGGAGCCCGCGGACTGCTCGATCGTATCGGGCTCGAAGGGCTCACGACGAACGAATTGAACGAATGCATCGTGACGCACGCCTTGGCATATCTGATCGCCCTATTCAGCATCTGCATGTTGTGCCACGGCGAGATGGTGCGGCGTCGACCGGCGACTCGGCATTTGACATCGTTCTATCTCATGACGTCCGCTGGCGGGGCGTTGGGTGGAATCACGATCGCGCTCGTCTGCCCAGCGGTGTTTTCCACCTACTTGGAATTAAACCTGATGCTCTGCGCGGCCTATCTGGTCGCCATGGTCGCGCTCGCGGCCGTGATCGTCGCCGCCTTCCGCTCGGGGGGCCGTAGCCTCTATTGGAGTTTGCCGCCCGCGATCGCTTGGAGTTTACTGGCGGTCGTCGGCGGGGGCGGGGCCGTGCTGGTCGGTCGCGCCCAGTTCGAAGCGTTCGACACCAACGACTTGGCGACCGCCCGCAGTTTCTATGGCGTTCTGCACGTCGAGGAGGAACACGCCGACAATCCAGAGTACCACGGCCGGGAATTGCTCAACGGCCGCATCCTGCACGGTTACCAGTTCCTCGCCGATCATCGTCGACGTATTCCCACGACCTACTACACACGACGTAGCGGCGCGGGGGTCGCTGTCGAAACGCTCCGTAAAATCGCCGCTGGCGATTTCGGTCCCAACGCGGGCGGACTCTTCGCTCCCGATATGAGCGGCTTCGAGAACGACGAGCCGAACGACGAGGAAGACGGCGACCTGGGGAATGGCGAAGCGGACCCGAGTGAATCGCGGGCGGGCGAGTCGGACGAGACGGATTCGAAAGAAGGTGCGTCACAGGCGACCGAGTCAAAGGCGACCGAGTCAAAGGAGACTGAGTCGGAGGGAGGCGACGGCGGGGAAGGCAAGGCCCGCACTGTGCGGCTATTCGCGGATCTGTTCCAGGAGGACGCGGCCATGAGCGACTCGCCGTCCGATTTTGAAGGCAAGCATCCGCTGCGGATCGCGGTTGTGGGCTTGGGTGTCGGAACGATGGCGGCGTACGGCGAGCGGGGCGATTTGGTCAAGTTCTATGAAATCAATCCGCAAGTGGAACAGATCGCGCGGCGGCACTTCTCCTATCTCGCGGATACGCCAGCGGAAGTGCAAGTCGTCATTGGCGACGCGCGGCTCTCGATGGAACGGGAAGATCCACAACAGTACGACCTGATTGTGCTGGACGCCTTCAGCGGCGACGCGATCCCGGTGCACCTGCTGACGCTTGAGGCAATCCGCATCTACCAGCGGCATCTCAAGCCAACCGGCGTGATCGCCATCCATGTCAGCAATCGCCATCTCGATTTGGTGCCAGTTGTCGGAACGCTCGCCAAAGAAACGGAAATGTACGTCGTCAAAGTTCCCAATGGCCAGGAAACCGGCGCGATGGAATGCACTTCGGACTGGATGTTGGTGACGGGCAGCGCCGAGTTCGCCAGCCATCCGCGAATCCTGGGATGCAGCCACACACTGGACGACCGCGACACGCAAGGTCCGCTCTGGACCGATCAGTTCAGCAATCTGTTGCGAATCGTGAAATGAAATCAAGTGGAATGCAAAATGAAGCGAAACGGATTTAGAGTTGAGATGAATACCGCCAATCCCTAGGTTGAATTGCGAAAACTTTCTTCCCGCATTAGCCAGCGGCGGTTTTCATGGAGGCGTCCATTGAGTCAGCCGGGCGGTACCAGCGGCCGCTGAGCAGTTCCACGTGGTATAGGAGCCAGTTGGCTCGAGTGTAGATGGCGTGTCCGCGGGCCCCGTGGTGGTATCGCGGAGCAGCCCGGTGGTAATCGATCAGCAATGTCTCTCCTTCGTCCGGCACTCGGCGGCCGGCTTCGAGCCACCGCCAGGCAGAACAAGGCCACCACCCGCCGTTGGCTCCCAGTGGATGGTCGGACTGCAACAAGCGATGCAAGCGGCGATCGGTCCGCTGAATCGGCGAAGCCAGGACGGGCGGAGCGAAGTTCGTGCCCGCGATCCCGACTTGTTGGACGTAGTCTCCGCGTTTCGCCCTCAGAGCGGATCGCAACGAAAACGGGAAGCGAGTCACATAGGCGGGCAGTCTCGGCGTTGGACGATGATAGATCACATGAAGCAGACGCGAGTAGCCCCCCGTATCCCAGCCGTAGCGGATCGGGGTGCCAAACGTGACGATGTCGAGCGCCAGGCGTCGAACGGGCGAATCGGCTTGTTCTAAGAGTTCGCGAACCCGCTCCCACCGCTCGCGAATGTCCCGCGGCACCAACCGGGATAGTCGGTAAGGCCGAGTCGCCGCGAAGAATTCCGCCCGCGCCGCCGTGTCGGCCGCCAGAAGATTCGTGGCTAGAGCCAACACGTTGCCGCCATGGCTATGGCCCCATAGGAGCACTCGGGCGGCGTCTGGCCATGACTGCGTCGCCAGTTCATCGATCAATCCAATCGCGCCATCCGCCCGCCCGAGATGATGGTTTTCGCTTGACCAAAAGAACAGCCGCGTCGGAATCGAATGCAGTCCGCGTTGCAAGACGTCCACGACCTCGGGCGTGTAATTCCCCGAGTCTCGGACGATGCGATCGGCCAACCGCTTCTCCTGGACACGCAACGCCGAGGCCGCGCTGCTCGACAACAGTTCGACAAAGCGATTGAATCCGAGAATATCCACGCCGACGAAGGTGCCGTGGACCAAATAAATCGCCGCAACGCTCGCCGATCGCATATCATCTCCGGCGGCCGCCATGCGAGTCCGCCAAGATTCGCTATCGACGGGCGGCGGCGCGACGGCGTCGAGCCACGCGACATCGACGGTCGGCGGGTGGCCATCGTAGTCTTGATGGCGAAACCGATTTTGGTACGGCACGGTCGGCTCCCAGACCCCGATATTCATTGAGTAACCGCGAACATAACGTCTCCAACCCCCGTGACAAGATCGAAGCTCTCGCCATACTGGCGGCGGTCACATACTTGACACGGGTAGGCAGAGCCGGTTTGTCTCACGGACGCCACCCCATCGACGCTGAACGCTCGCCGAGCGAAAAATCGAACCCGACGCTGCCGACTTTGGAGTGCGGGGCCGAAGGCACCGCTTTTCCTTTGTGCCACTCCCCACGGACGCCG
>JBJTOW010000771.1:0-3749 GCA_046074805.1 Planctomycetota bacterium
GCAACGCCTGCCGGCGGGCCTCGAGTGTCTCGAACGAAAGAAAGCAAGCCGCGTCGCCGACTGAGCGGGAATCGATCATGGCGTTAGGCCTTCTTGGCGACTTTCGCGATCGCTTCCTTGGCTACGGTGATACAGCTCTTCATGTCGTCGACGGGATTAGCCGGGTTCGCTTCGTACTCGAGCGCCAGATCGCCGTCCGCCGGGAACTTAATGTCCTTGAGCGCCTGGAAGACGCCCACAACATCCAGATTGCCCTTCCCAATAACCACGTTTTGCGACCCACCGTCCTGCTTGATGTCGTCTTTAAGGTGAGCGGCGAACACCCGCGGTCCCAGTTCGCGGATCCACTTCACCGGATCTTCCTTCGTGCGGATCACATGGCCCGTGTCGACGCACACGCCGATCAGCGGATGGCGATCGCGAACGGCCTTCAGCACCTGTTCCAGCTTGTCGTAGCGATGGCCCGGACCATGGTTATGAATCGCGATGCGGATGTTGTACTGCGCGACGAGCTTTTCCAAGCTCTCGAAGGAATCAGGCGTCGGGTCGGCCGTCAAGTTGCGGATGCCGGCGCGTTTGGCGAAGTCGAACACCTTTTCGTTCTTCGCATGATCCTTGGTGAAGCCGTTCACGCCATGGCCCGCCAACTGAATGCCCGCATCAGACAGCAGTTTTTTCGTTTCCTGAATCGTGGCGTCGCTGGCGTCCAGCGGCAGATGTTTACCGAAGAACTCGGCGTAACGCACACCCAGTCCCTGAATATGCCGCACCGCTTCGACGACGTTGAAATTCCGCAGCGAATAGCTTTGCACGCCGACGGGAAAGCCGCCAAACGCGTCGTCGGCCAAGGTCGCGCCCAAGACGCGGGGCAGATCAAACCAAGCAACGCCCGAAGCGGCCGCTCCAGTGGTGGCGGCGGCAAGCGCTAGCAGGCGACGGCGAGTGATCGGCGATACGGCAAGAACATCCATCGGAGCGATTCTCCAGAAGGCGAGGAACGAGGGAACGAAATGGGAATGAATCGGCACGGAGGGTTTCGGGCCACACGGCCGCCCTCCTAGTTCTTTGACAAATGACCTCCGGACGTTGAGCAACCTGTTGGGCGGCCAACGACGTCACAGCCCGAGTCGGGGGAACCGTTCTTGCAACGCTTGGACGGTCATCTCCTCTTGGGCCAACGCCTCCATCGCCTTGATCGCCGCTTCCGCCGCCGGAATGGTGGTGATGCAGGGCACGCCCAACTGTACGGCGGCCGCTCGGATCTTTCCTTCATCCGTCCGAGCGCCCTTGCCGCTCGGCGTGTTGATTACCAGTTTGACTTTGCCGTCGTTTAGGTAGTCCAGCAGATTCGGTCGGCCCTCGGCCAGCTTGAACACACGCTGGACCGGCACGCCCGCCGCTTCCAACTGTCGAGCGGTCCCTTCGGTCGCGAGCAATTCGCAGCCGAAATCGACCAGCCGCTTGGCGAGCGGCACAATCGCCTCTTTGTGGCGTCGAGTAACGCTGACGAAAATCAGCCCATTGCGCGGCAACAACACGCCCGCCGCCAACTGGCTTTTGGCGAACGCGATCGAGAACCGCTCGCTGATCCCCATGACCTCGCCCGTGCTCCGCATTTCAGGGCCGAGCACAATGTCGACGCCGACGAATTTGCGGAACGGGAAGACGCTTTCCTTCACCGACACGTGGGCCGGGATGGGTTCGCGTTCAATCCCCAGCTCGCGGAGCTTCACGCCGGTCATCACTTTGGCGGCAATCTTTGCGATTGGCAGGCCGGTCGCCTTCGCGACAAACGGCACGGTGCGGCTCGCGCGGGGATTCACCTCCAGCACGTAGACGTTGAACTTCCCGTCCTCTTTTTTCACGGCGAACTGAACGTTCATCAGGCCGACGACCCGCAGTCGCCGCGCCATCGCATGCGTCGCCTCGCGGATCTCGTTCACGACCGGCGCTGGCAGGCTGTAGGGGGGAATCGCGCACGCCGAGTCGCCGGAGTGGATTCCAGCCTCCTCGATGTGTTCCATCACCCCCATGACCACGACATCCTCGCCGTCGGCCACGCAATCGACATCCACTTCCGTGGCGTCCTCGAGGAACCGGTCGATGAGCACCGGCTGACCCTGCGCGACCACGAACGCTTCGGCGACAAAACGCTCGAACTGGGAGGCGTCGTAGCAGATTTCCATCGCACGGCCGCCCAACACGAAGCTCGGACGGACCAGCGACGGGAAGCCGATTTTGGCCGCCTCGAGCCGCGCTTGGTCCAGGTTGCGGGCGATCCCGTTGGCGGGCTGATTGAGCTTCAAATCGATTAGCAACTGCTGGAACTTTTCGCGATCCTCAGCCGCTTCGATCGTGTCGACGCTGGTGCCGATGATCGGCACGCCCGCCGTATGCAGCGCGCGAGCCAGATTGAGCGGCGTTTGGCCGCCAAACTGCACGATGACTCCTTCCGGCTGCACGCGATCGAAGATGTTCAGCACGTCTTCGGCCGTGAGCGGTTCGAAGAAGAGCAGATCGCTTGTGTCGTAGTCGGTGCTCACGGTCTCCGGATTCGAGTTGACCATCACCGACTCGATCCCAATTTCCCGCAACGCGAAGCTCGCGTGGCAGCAGCAGTAATCGAATTCGATGCCTTGGCCGATGCGGTTGGGACCGCCGCCGAGGATCATCACGCGGCGACCACCGGGCTTCTTGGGCGGCGTCTCGTCCTCGTCTTCGTAGGTCGAATAGTAATACGGCGTGTACGCTTCGAACTCGGCGGCGCAGGTGTCGACCGACTTGAAGGTGGCGATCACGCCGAGCGATTTCCGGTAGGCCCGCACTTCCGACTCGGTCGTGCTCCAGAGCGTCGCCAATTGGCGGTCGGAGAAGCCGAGTTGTTTCGCGCGGCGGATCATCGCGCGGCTCGCCGCCGACAACTCCGTTACCTTGCGCAGCTCCTCTTCAACCTCAACAAGCTCATGCAACTGGTCTAAGAACCAAGGGTCGATGTGCGAGAGGGCGTGGATTTCGGCGAGCGACATTCCGGCCTTCATCGCGTAGCGGAGATACCAGACACGCTCGTGGTTGGGCGTCGCCAGCTTGCCGCGAATTTCGGTGATCGACGGCTGTTGGGCGGAGCCCCACAGATCTTTGCCATCGCAGCCGAACCCGAACGAACCGACTTCCAGCCCGCGCAGCGCCTTCTGGAACGATTCCTTGAACGTGCGGCCGATCGCCATCGTCTCGCCAACGCTCTTCATTTGCGTGGTGAGCGTCGCGTCGGCTTCGGGGAATTTCTCAAAGGCGAACCGCGGGATCTTCGTCACGACGTAGTCGATCGTCGGTTCGAAGCACGCTTTGGTGCGTTTGGTGATATCGTTCGGAAGCTCATGCAGCCGGTAGCCGACCGCCAGCTTCGCGGCGATCTTGGCGATCGGGAATCCGGTGGCCTTCGAAGCCAGGGCCGACGAACGGCTCACTCGCGGGTTCATCTCGATGACGATCATCCGGCATGTCTGCGGATGGATGGCGAACTGGATGTTCGAACCGCCCGTCTCCACGCCGATTTCGCGAATGACCGCGAGACTGGCGTCGCGCATCCGCTGGTATTCCTTGTCAGTGAGCGTCTGAGCGGGCGCGACGGTGATCGAGTCGCCCGTGTGGACTCCCATGGGGTCGAAGTTCTCGATGGAGCAGATGATCACGACATTGTCATCCATGTCGCGCATCACCTCCATCTCGTACTCTTTCCAGCCGATGATCGA
>JBJTOW010000772.1:0-3157 GCA_046074805.1 Planctomycetota bacterium
CACTGACCGAACCGACGGAGAAGCTGCTGGTGACACGCTGGTCGGGACGCACCGAGCCGGGGTTGGCGTTTGGCTGGTTTCACTTGACGATCGGCATCGCGTCGTTGCCCGCCAGCCTCATTTGCGGCGCGCTCTACCAAGCTTTCGGCGCTCTCGCCGCGCTTGGTTTCGGCGCCGCGTTGGCGTTTCTTGCCAGCCTGCTTCTCTTGGCGGTCCCGGACCGCCTGCGTTAACGCGTTGGCAACTGGTGATTCTCTAGTACGACGAAAAAACGCAGCTTCAAAACGTTCGCCTCGGGCGAGTCTCAGTCGATGCTGCGTGCGAGCACGGCGGCTTGGAGCGGCGATGTCGTTTGGCGATTGGCCGTGAGCAACGCCGCGATTTGAGAAGCGTTCAGGTCCGAGGGCAATGCTGAGTGGAAATGAGCGGCGGCATTTCTGACGGCCAGTTGATCGGCGGCGCGGGTGATGACCAATTCATCGCCTTCATAGCGCCAGGTCGCGCGGCCAAACCCAACCACTCGTTCGCCCGCGCCCGCCAGTTCAGCGAAAAGCGGCGAAAACCCTTCGCCGGGAGCGGGCAGGCCACCGCCCGGAACCACCTGCCAAGAGGCGAGCGAAGCGCCGACGGACAGTGGTTCACTGCGGTAGATGATGGCGCCGCTCGCGTGGCTGGCGGCAGTCGAACCGCGGAATCCACGGGTGATCGTCCAAGTGGCCGAACCGCCGTTGGCGGCGACTTCCCATAGTTCGTTGTCACACCTGGCCACGTACACGCGAGTGGTCGGGAAGCCAACGGCGGATGCGACGGTCAGACTGGTTTGATTCGCATCCGCGGCGGCGCTAAGCCACCCAAGGCCCACCAACCGCACCGGGCTGGCGAGTCCGACGTCGGCGATGTCGATACGGATTTCGGCGGCCGCGTTCCAACTGGCCTGCGCGACCGCGAATGGCGCCCGCCCCAAAAGTTCAGGAAAGCTGCCGGAACCGCCATACACGGAGGTGGGAATTGCTGGCCCGACGGTCAAGGCGGGTATCCGACGGGCGATCGCGGTGGCCCGAACCGCGATGCCTCGGGAACGCTCGTCAAGCCACTCGGGGCCGCCCGCCGCCACACGGCCGAACAAGTAAGGAACTCGACGGCCAGTGGTCGCGATTCCAGTGCCGCCGCCCGGAAGCGCGGTAAACGCTTCTCCCGTCCGACGCACCCGCAGCAGGAACGCGTCGCCGGCGGCATTCGCCACAAAGTCGTCGCGATCGTATGGATAATCGCTCGAAGTGCTATCGATTCCTTCGCGATGTCGCGACTCGGCCGCGTCGTAGTCGCCGCGAACCAGATCACCAGCCACATGATTGCTGGTGTTCGCCCCGAGCGCCGGTTTATGAACCGATTGGCTGCCCAGCACGATCATCGGACTTGCCGCGTAATCGGTGCCGGGAAGCGTGAGCCCGCCGGCGTAATCAAAGTCCGGCCCCGCTCCAAATCCAATAGCGTCGCCATCGCTCGGATCGAGATTGTCGTCGAACACTTGGCCGACGATCCGCGCGACCGCCACGCGATGCGTCGCGTCGTCCAACCCCAACGGCCTTCTCGCTCCTTCCAGCGCCCCGCAATGGGCGGCGGTTTGTAGTTGGCGCCGCGTGAGCAACGCCAATCCACCGTCTATCACCAGGGCGGCGAGCGCCAACGCGACAAAGATGAACACAGCGAACCAGACCAACACGGCGGCCCTCCGCTGCCGCTGAGCCCCCTGCCGCCGCCGCCACCCCCGCCGAGACCCATGCCAACGATCCAGCCGGTTCGAGGATCGATGCGGCGTCGCAATCGCGTTCCCCGCTTTCATTCGAACACCTCGCGGCGGTAGATCGCCTGCGTGGAAAGGACTCGACGAAATGGGCGGACAACACCGCCGAAAGCGGCCTGACGCCCCATGCCGAGCCGACCCGCGTTCGGACCAAAGCCGGCGTTCGCGGTGGCCACAAGCTGATACGGCGCGGGAGGAGTGACTCCGGCGACCACTCCCGAGTCGTCGGCGCCAACCGGCAGGTTTCGCAGTCCTTCCTCGCCGAGCGCCGCTTGTCCGTCGATCGAGTTGTCGGCATGTTGATATTGAAAGCCGACCAAGGACGCCGCTTGAAAAGGATAGTTCAACCGCAGTGCCACGAAGCCCGGCTCGAAACCCGTTGGCGGCGTTGCCCCGGTCGGCTGCAACAGGCTAAACGGACCATAAAACACCGTCGCATCCACCAAGCTAGCGGCGCGAATCTCCTCGACGACGGACCGCCACTCGATGCTCAGCGTTTCGTTTTCGACGGGAACTCCCCTACCAGTAAGTCCGCCACGCTCCCGAATCACCGGAATTAACACGGTAAGGTCTTCATGGCCCGCGGGCGCGGACGTGTCGCCATTGCGGACAAGCGCGCCTGGGAAACGCACTAACCGCCGCGGGATCGTTTCGCCTTCCAACAGCACTTCCTCGTAGATCATCACCGGCCGCAAAAGCCGGTTAAGCAGTGGGGCAGCTGCGAAGTAGTCGTCGAGCGTCTGGCCAGCGGCTAACTCCGAAGCCCCAGCCGTGATATCCACGACCAAGTAAGACTCGTCAAAGATCCGCGTTCGCACGGCGGAATTCGAGAACAACGCCCCAGCGACGTTCGGATTGGTCGACGTAAGCTGGGTCGACGACGTGAATCCCGCCTGGGCCCCATGCCGAGGAAACTCCATCACGGGCGGCAATGGCAAACGCGCCAATTCCTGGGCCCCGACATCGACAGCCTGCTGCAATTGCTGGTCGGCGAACAGCAACATGCCAATCGCGATTACGACGGCCACGAGCAACGTCAGCACGAACGAGACGATCGCCAACTCAAGCAATGCTTGACCGCTGCGGCGGTAAACCCGCTGGCGTCGCGCTAATCCCATGGCTCACCGATCCATGCTGGAAAGAGAAAATGGACGACGAATCGGGAGACTCGTCTCGGCCCCGCGATTGCGATCATCTGAGCATAGCTGCGATCGCTCACGGGTTCGTCATCGAATACTAAAATCCGGATCGCATATTTGAAAGTTTGACGGTTGCAATTCTCACAACTAACTCAGGGTCCGTCGCCGTGGCCTGTCGGTAACCAAGGCTGAATTTTGGGGCTAGATGCAGTCA
>JBJTOW010000773.1:0-5269 GCA_046074805.1 Planctomycetota bacterium
GCGCTCAAAACGGTCTGGGCCGAACCGAAGCTGAAATGGAGCGGCGAAGGCGTATTCGACGCCGCGAAGATGTCGCTGCGCTGCGTCAAGTCGCGTATCGACGGCGATGGAGTAGGCGTGGAATTGTCAGGCACCGCCGAGGAACTCACAAGCCGCTGCCTGCTCGCGTTGGACGGAGAAATCGGTTACGACCTGCCGCGACTCACGATGCGTCTGCGGGAATACCTGGGGCCATCGCTGCGGCTGGAAGGCCGTGATGTCCGCAAGTTTGCGGTCCGTGGTCCAATCCTCGATCCGATTGTCCGAACCACCCCAGTCTCCACTGGACAACCGGGGCGGACGAATCTCGATGGATCGCGGACTGCCGCTGGCGTCGCGGGCGCGGCTGGTGTCGCGGGCGGAGTTAACGCCGTGGGCGGGCCTGGCAGCACGCCGGCCGCTGGCACATTGGCATGGCTGCCCCAGGCGCTCGCGGCGGAAGCCGGTTTGAACTGGTCGGCGGCGTCGGTCTACGGATTGCCGATCGGTCCGGGCGAACTCCGCGGGCGATTGGCTGATCGCGTTCTCATGATCGATCCACTCGATATTCCGGTTGCCGAAGGACGCGTGCGCATGGCGCCGCGGATCCACTTCGATCAAGCCGAGCCGCTGATGGTGGCCGATAAGGGTGTCGTGCTCGAAAACATCCGCTTCTCGCCCGAACTCTGCGCGGCCTGGATGAAGTACGTCTTGCCGGTTTTCGCCGACGTGGCCGAGGTGCAAGGACAGTTCTCGGTGGAATTGGCCCAGCCAGCCGTCGTGCCGCTCGAACGCCCCGCCGACGGCGCATTGCAAGGCGTCATGACAGTTCACGGAGTGCAGGTCGGTCCCAGCCCTGTCACCCGGGAGCTGATTAGCCTCGCGCAGACTTTGAAAAACTACATCGCGAAGACCGAGGGCGGCGAGCCCGCTGGAAATCGCATGTGGCTGCAAATCGCCGAGCAATCGATTCCCTTCCATTGGCAGCAACGCCGCGTGCATCACGAACGGCTCGTCTTCAGCGTTCGCGACATGGCGGTGATCACGGGCGGGTCTGTCGGCGCCGACCAAACACTGAACCTGATCGCGGAGATTCCGGTGCGGGACGAGTGGCTGAAGAACGACCGCGCGACGCTCGCCTTGAAGGGCCAAAGCATGCGGATTCCGATCGGCGGCACGCTGTCGCGGCCAGCGATCGACCGACAAGCGTTCACCGCGTCGCTGAAACGCATGGCGACCGACGCCGCCGGCAAAGTGCTCGAACGCGAGTTGAGCCGCGGGATCGACCAATTCCTGCGTCCACGGCTTGCGCCACAAGGCGGAGCCGGCGGCAACAATCCGGCTGGTGCCGGCCCGCAAGCCAACGCGGCGGGCGGCGAAGCGGGCGGGCTCGGCGTTCCCGGCGCGCCGAACGTGCCCGCCGGACAGGCGCCCGCCGGACAGGTGCCAGGCGGACAGGCGCCAGCCGGTCAAGCGCCGCAGGGGCCCGGGCAGGGATTGTTGCCGCCCGGATTCCCACAGCTTCCGGGGCTGCCGAATCTGCCGTCGTTCCCGCGTCCGCGATAGCCAGGATTTTTCGCCGAGCATGTTCGGGGTAGCGAATTCACTGCACTTGAAAGCGAAGGATATGGCGCGCGATCCCGAGGCCCGCAAACTCGTGCTATACCCGGAGGTCGACGAACCAAGGGTACGCGCGATCCGCGCGACGCTGGAGTCTAGCGGCGCCGACGGTCTGAGCGTGGCGAATTGCCAGGACGAAGCGGCGGCGGTTCGGGAAATCGTCGACGCCGACGCTCTGTTCGGCAAGATCACGCCCACGCTGCTCGCAGCCGCCCAGCGGCTCCGTTGGGTCCAGTCGGCGACAGCCAGCTTGGAGCACTATCTGTTTCCCGCGTTGGTCGAACATCCATGCGTGTTGACGAACATGCGGGGCTTGTTTTCCGATGTGATCGCCGACCACGTCTTTGGCTACATCCTCTGTTTCGCCCGCAACCTTCATCGTTACCTGCGTCAACAACAACAGCATCGCTGGGCGCCGATCGGCGGCGAAGGGGAACGGTCCAGCTTTGCGGGCGGTCCCTGTTTTGTTAGCGGCATGGATCGCGCCCATCAACATGTCAGCGACTTGACTCTGGGGATTGTCGGCCTGGGACATATCGGCGCCGAAGTCGCGCGGCGCGGCTTGGCGTTCAGGATGCGAGTCTTGTCGGTCGACCCGATCGTCCGCGAAGCGCCGGCGGGCGCTGAGCCGCCTTGGCCGATCGAACGGCTCGACGATCTGCTTGTGGCCAGCGACTACGTCGTCATCTGCGCGCCGCACACGCCACGCACCGCCGGACTGTTCGACCGCGCGCGGATGCGGCGGATGAAGCCGACCGCCGTTCTGATCAATATTGGCCGCGGCGCCATCGTGTCGCTTAATGATTTAGTCGCCGCCTTGCGAGCGGGAGATATCGGCGGCGCGGCGCTCGATGTCTTCGAAACCGAGCCGCTGCCTCCCGAACATCCGCTCTGGGATTTCGAAAACGTGATTCTCACCCCGCATGTGGCCGCGTGTTCGATCCATCTGGCCGAGCGGCATTTGGCCACATTGCTCGACAATCTACGCCGCTATGTCGGCGGCCAGCCGCTCGCCAACAAGGTCAACAAACATGAGTGGTTCTAAACCCGCCAGCGAGGACAACGGGCGTTTGCTGTCGCTCGACGCGTACCGCGGCTTCATCATGTTGGCGATGGCTTCGAGCGGCCTGGGGTTCGCGCAGGTGGCGAAGAAGCCCGAAGTGATCGAATGGTGCTCTGGTAGTTGGCTCGACAACGCGTGGCGTTGGCTGTGGCAGACGCTGGCGTATCAGTTCGACCACGTGGCATGGACCGGTTGCGCGTTTTGGGATTTGATCCAGCCATCGTTCATGTTCATGGTGGGCGTGTCGATGCCGTTTTCGAACGCTCGACGGGCGAGAGACGGCCAATCGGTGACAATGCGGTTCGCGCATGTGCTCTTCCGATCCGCGGTGCTGGTTGGACTGGGCGTGTTCCTGTCGTCGAACGGCGCGCCGCTCACGAACTTCACATTCGTCAACGTGCTCACGCAAATCGGACTCGGTTATCCGTTCTTGTATCTGATAAGCGAAAAGTCGGGACGGCGCGACAACACCGCGCGTTGGATGTGGGGCCAACTGGCGGCGGCCGGCGTGATCTTGTTGGCCTATGGCGCGTGGTTCGCTAGCTACAAGCCAACGACGGAAACTCGCGCGCAGGTGGAGCAATCGCTGACCGCCGCCGGGAAGACGCTCGACCCCGCCACGCGTTTCGACGGCTGGGCCTCGCGCTGGGACAAACATCTGAACGCCGCCGCCGCCGTTGATCGCTGGCTGCTGAACTGTTTTCCCCGCGCGGGCGACACGCCGGAAAAGCGTCTCTTCCGCTTCAACGACGGCGGCTACCAGACGCTTAACTTCATCCCGTCGCTGGCCACCATGATTTTCGGCTTGATGGCTGGAACGCTGCTGCGTAGCGATCGCTCCGACACCGATAAACTGAAATGGCTGCTCAGCGCCGCCGGACTATGTTTCCTCGTTGTGTTGCCCATCGATACCACGCTTTGGCCAGGCTGGCTTCAGAAGCTCGGCGCCACATGGTCGCTTTGTCCGGCGGTGAAACGCATCTGGACGCCAACCTGGGCGGTGTTCAGTTCCGGTTGGACGTTCGCGATGCTGGCCGCGTTCTATGTGGTGATCGACCGCTGGGGATATCGCCGCTGGTCGTGGCCGCTCCTCGTCGTCGGCGTGAACTCGATCTCGATGTACTGCCTGTCGCAGCTGTCCCGCCCGTTCGCCAAAGCTTCGCTCAAGACACATCTCGCGACTGTGGACGCTTGGTTTCCCTGGGAACCCGGTTTCGTTGGGCTGCTATTCGGCGAACAGTGTCCGTTCAACCCCGTGTTCGAACGACTCGCGGTGCTCGCCGTGCTCTGGGGCGTCTGCGCTTGGCTATGGCGGCAACGCATCTTCGTGCGGATTTGATTAAGTAGGCTTCTTACTCCCTCCGGCCACTGACAAACCTTTCACGACCTTTCACCGACCTGTCAACGATCATTTACCGACCATTTGGCGATCATGCAGCGGCCGCTCAACTACCAGACGCGACATTCGCCCGGAATTGCCGTCGGAAAGCTATGAAACACTTCCTCATCACCGGCTGCTCGACAGGGATCGGCGCGGCATGCGCGCTCGATCTGGCGACGCGCGGGCACCGTGTCTTCGCCGGTATCCGCCGCGATGCGGACGGCGAGCGATTGCGGTCGCGGATACCCGCAAGCGATTCGAGCGGCGCTGCGGATCGGATCGTTCCCGTGCGGTTGGATGTCGCCGTGCCTGCGTCGATTGCGGCGGCGTTCGAGCAAGTCCAGCGGCAAATCAGGGCGTTCCGAGCGATCGGTTTGGATGGATTGGTGAACAACGCTGGCATTCTGGTGCCCGGACCACTCGAACTGCTCGGAACGGACGAACTGCGACGGCAATTCGAAGTCAACGTCTTCGGAGTCCATGCGGTCACGCGAACGTTTCTTCCGAGCCTCCGGCCGAGTCGCGGACGCCTTGTGGTCGTTGGTTCCATCAGCGGCGTGGTGACGCCGCCGTTCATGGGCGCCTACGCGGCTTCCAAACATGCGTTGGAGGCGATGGCCGACGCCTTCCGCATGGAACTGCGTCCGTGGCGACTGCCCGTGGCGCTCATCCAGCCCGACAGCGTTGCGACTCCGATCTGGGACAAAATGGCCGCCGGCACCGAGGTGGCGACAACGGGTCCGGACGCTTCGCTGGCTTCGGTGTATCGCGAACAACTGCGGCGGATCGGCGCGGCGGCTCGTTGGATGGGGCAAACCGGCATGCCGTTGGAACGCGTGTTGAAGGCGCTGCGACACGCGCTGCTTGCCCGCTGGCCCCGGTCCAGGTACCGCGTGGGAATGCGGACACATCTGGCACTATGGGCTTATCCGCGCCTGGCGAACCGCCTTTTCGACCTCTTCATGCTGAGCGCCATGGGCCTTGATTGGCGGCGGCCAACCATTCGGAAACTCGATTCCACAGGCAAAACAACCGATACTTTACTAAGCTGATCATGATGATTATGATTGAGAACAAAGCGAAGGCCGCAGTCGTGGCCGAGACGGCGGGAGGTGTCCGATGAGGGGCATGGCCGCGCGGAAACTGTCAGGGAGTGTCATGGAAACGCCCGCGTTGCGAGTTTTCTC
>JBJTOW010000774.1:0-3850 GCA_046074805.1 Planctomycetota bacterium
CCACCCCGCTCACGGCAGTCTTATCGTTAGACCAGCTCGCGGATCGGCTTCCGCTGTTCGACGAGCGTCTGCGGCCGGCCGCTCGGGTCGAGCAAGCGGGTCGCGTCATAGATGCCCATGTTGTGGTAGAGCGTGGCGAAGACTTCGAGCAGGTGCACCGGGCGGTCCTTGGCATCTTCGGCATAGCGAGTCGACGTGCCGATGACTTGGCCGGTTCGCATACCGCCACCCGCCAGGAAGCCCATCGACAGCCGCGACCAGTGATCGCGTCCCGCCGACGCGTTGACGCGCGGCGTGCGGCCGAATTCGCCCCACATCACGACCGAGACATCCTTGAGCATGTCGCGATCGGACAGGTCTTGCAGCAGCGAGCTCAATGCCCGATCGAGCCGCGGCAATTGCGACTTCAAGGTCACGAAGTTCTGGCCGTGCGTGTCCCATCCGCCCCAGTCGAATGTCACCACTCGCACGCCCGCTTCGATCAGCCGACGCGAGGTGAGGAACATGTTGCCGTCGTTCCCGTAGCGTTCGCGAACCTTCGGGTTTTCCTTGGACAGATCGAGCGCATCGGCGACCTGACCCGACGTCACCACGCCGACAGCCCGCTGCGTGAACGAATCGAGCGCCTTCATTGAACCGCTGCCGTCAACATCGCGGCGGATGCGATCGAGGGCGCCGAGCAGATTCGTGCGGGATTCGAGCCGATCAGCGGTCATGCCGCCGACGAGCCGCAAATCGCCGCCTTGCGGCTGATACGACTTGTACGTGGGGCCGAGATAGCCCGGGTAGCTCATGTTGTAGCTGACGAACGGCGGGGCGCCCGAGCCAGCCGGCCCTTGCAGCTTCGACACCACGCTGCCCAACGACGGACGGCCACCGACGTTTCGCAGATCATTGCGGCCGAAACCGGTCTGCGTGTGGAAGTTGCTGTGATCGTCGTACATGCCGATCAGCGATCGGAGGACCGCGAACTTGTCGGCCATTTGGGCCAGCTGCGGCATGTGCTCGCAGATCTCGATACCGCTGACGTTCGTCTTGATCGGGTTGAATTCGCCGCGGAATTCGACCGGTGCTTCCGGCTTCGGGTCGAACATGTCTTGATGCGACGGGCCACCGCCCAGGTGGATGTTGATCACCGCCTTGTGCGACGACTTCACGCCCGCCGCAGCCTCGGCCCGCAGCAGGTCAGCCAGCGTTAATCCGCCAACTCCTAGCGCGCCGATTTTCAGGAAATTACGTCGTGAAACCCCGTCGCAAAACGCCGACTTGCCGGCGGCCGTAATCTGCAGCATGGCACGCTTTCTCCGCTGGTACCGGAGGCGGTTCGAGACGCCTCCCGATGCATTCCCAACAATCGCGTGTACTGGCGACAACCAACCGCGGCCGTCTCACCAGCCAGCCCGCGCGATCGCTGCCGTAACTTATAGCCTTATCGGCTCGATCAATCAATGTATTTTGATTTGAATTTCGGGAATCCACGAAATCCAGGCGGAGCGGTTGATGCGTGGCCCAAACCCTAGGGAAGGATTGCGGGAATGAACGGCACGGCTGCCGGTTGCACGACAGTGCCCGCTGGAACCGGATCTAGACGCGGGAATCCAAGAGGCCCTCGCGAGTACAGATAAGCGGGACGTGGAGCCAGGACAGGACGAGCGAACACAACTGGGGCAGGAGCAGCCACAGGGGCGGAGGCGATGATCGGCGGCTGGACAAAAACCGGGACGCTTGCCGTGGCGGGGGCGGGCACACCCGAAGCGGCCACGGCCGTCGGCGGCACCGCAACCACGATTCCGGCCGGATGGTAGCTCGGCTGATAGTAAGCGGTCACCGGCGCAGCAGCAGCGGCCGGCGCCGCGAAGACCGGGCGAGCGGTGATGGTCGGGGACTGGGGCGTGATCATGTAACCGGCGAGCGTGCGGGGACGCCACCAATTGAACAGCGTGACCGGCGTGTACAACGGCGTCACGGTGGCGGCCGGTTGCGGCGGCGGCGGCGGCGGGGCGACGAAACCGTTGGCCGGATAGACAGGTGCGATGGGCGCCGCGACCACCGGCGGGTTTGGGGCTGGGTAAACGGGCGCACCAGCGGCGGGAAAAGCGGGCGCGTTGGGAGTTGGAAACGCTGGATAAGCCGGAGGATTGGCTCCGGGATAAATGACAGTCCCGGGGACGGGCGGTGGTGCGTACGGTGTTTGCCCGACGGCCGAGTCCGTATTCATGACCAGGAGAGAAGACACCGAGACGGCGGCGGCGAGCAGCAACTGGGAGGAACGCATCGTTGAAATCTCGCGGGTCGGGTTGAGTCGAACTGGGTGTTCTTACGGTTCGTAGCGGTTGCGAAGCTTGTTAGGACGCGGGACAACGAGGGGTAGTTTGCGAGTGGTGCCGCCCACTGACAATGTCGTCGTGAGTCGACTTGAGCGATTTTGGCGGGAATTGATTGGCCAGACGGTCGGATCGTGCCGATTGTGGCGGTTGGAGCGAGTGTGCGGTCGAAATCGGCCGCCTACTAGGGTCGCCGCTTAGGGTCGCTATAATGCCGACCCATTCCAGATTGCGAATACGAAAGCGAGGCACGAGCCGTGGTGGAACAGGTAGTGGTGATTGGAAGCGGGCCGGCGGGTTGGTCGGCGGCGATCTACGCGGCGCGAGCCAGCTTGAATCCGCTCGTCTTCGAAGGGACTCCGCAGCCGGACATGATCCCGCTCGGACAGCTTGCGTTCACCACCGAGGTGGAAAATTATCCGGGGTTTCCAGTCGGCAATGTGCGGGCGTTCATTGAATCGGCGGTGGCGGCCGACCGGCACTTCAACCTGCCGCCGGCGCCGAAGGGCCATGTGAAGGACGGGGCGCCGCACTACGCGGTTCAGGGCGTTGAACTGGTCGAGTTGATGAAGCAGCAGGCGCTCAACTTCGGCACGCGGGTGATCGGCGACGATGTGGTCGACATCGATGTGTCCAGCCGTCCGTTCAAGGTGATTTCCCGCGACAATCCGCCGGTTGAAGCGCGAACGGTAATCGTCGCGACCGGGGCGCGAGCGAACTACATCGGCATTCCATCCGAGGACCGATTCAAAAACCGCGGCGTGAGCGCGTGCGCGGTTTGCGATGGGGCGTTGCCTCGGTTCCGCAATCAACCTCTAGCCGTGGTAGGCGGCGGCGATTCGGCTGTGGAAGAAGCCACCTATCTCTCAAAGCTCGCGTCGAAGGTTTATCTGATCCATCGCCGCGACCAGTTGCGCGCGTCGAAGATCATGCAGGAACGGGCCCTGACGAATCCGAAGATCGAACCCGTGTGGAACTCGGTGGTCGACGAATGTTTGGGAGACGACAAGCAAGGGCTCACCGCGTTGCGGCTCAAAAGCACGCTCGACGGTTCCACTCGAGATCTGCCGGTGGCTGGCATGTTCGTGGCGATCGGCCATACGCCAAACACCGCGTTCCTCAACGGCAAACTGGCGGTGAACGAAAAGGGCTATCTGCGTTTGAGCCGTCCGTTCCGCACCTGGACAAGCGTCGAGGGAATTTTCGCGGCGGGCGACGTCGCGGACGATTATTATCGCCAAGCGATTACTTCGGCGGGCAGCGGCTGCATGGCGGCGCTTGACGCCGAACGGTGGCTGGCTGAACACGGCCATTGAGCGGCATCGGTGGTATTTCGTCGGGAATTGATTTGGACGCAGTCTGTGTTAGCTGTCGGCCGTGTCAACCAAAGCTGAGGGACAACCATGGGAATGCATCACATTGACACTTCCTCCGACCCGGTCGCGGACAGCGGCGACACGCGGCCGTGGTACGCGTCGATGAACCGGTATCACTGGTTCGTGTTGGTGGTGGCGGCGCTCGGTTGG
>JBJTOW010000775.1:0-3311 GCA_046074805.1 Planctomycetota bacterium
GTCGCGGCGGAAGAGGATCACGCCGCAAGATTTGACTTCCATCGGCATCGCCGCACTCCCCCTAAAATCCACGCAGTTCGGCTGTGAAAAGCTGGCTGCTGCGGTCGGCGGCGCGCGTGCTCGTCCACATCAATCGCTGGCCATCCGGTGAAAAAACGGGCAACACGTCGGCCGCCGAGGAATCGGTCAACCGAGTGGTTTTTCCCGGCGTGAAACGGCCTTTCTCCACGGAGTAACTCATGATCCACAAGTCGTAGTTGGGACGGGCGTTGGGGTTCGAATGGTCGGCGCCCGACCAGACGATCAGTGGCTTCGCTGGATGCCAATAGGGCCCCCAATTCACTCCGTCATTATCGGTCAACGCCGTCTCGTTCTTGCCGTCAATTCCGATCACGTAAAGTTGAAGATAACTCTCTTTTTTGCGGTCGCTTCGGAACACGACCCACTGGCCGTCCGGAGAAATGAAGGGGCCGCCATCGTAGCCCGGAGCGGACGTCAATCGCCGCACGTTCGAGCCGTCTGAATTCATCAGATAAATGTCGGGGTTTTTGGGGCGCGCATCGCTGACAGGCGCCTTCGGATCGGCCTCGCTGTCGCGGCAAAACGCGATCAGCTTGCCGTCCTTCGAGTAGGCTCCTTCGGCGTCGTAGCCGTAGGCGGTTGTCAACTGCTTGCGATTGCCGCCATCCAAATCCGATTCGAACAGATCCATGTGAGGATCGAAGTCCCATTCATAGCGCCGCCGAGCACCCGTTCGGCGATCCTCCTCCTGCCGAGCCCGCGCGGCGGATTCCGTCTTTTGCAGTTGCGGATCCAGGTGGCTGGAAGCGAAGAGCAACCGCTTGCCATCGGGCGAGAAGTAGCTGCAAGTCGTGCGACCGCGGCCAGTGCTGATCAACCGCGCGGGTCCACCGTCAAAGGGCTGCGTATAGATCTGATAGAACGGGTAATCCTGCGGCACCGCTTGATAGACGATCGTACGGCCATCTGGCGAGAAGTAGCCCTCGCCCGCCTTGACCATTCCTTGCGTAACTTGACGCAAGTTCGCCAAATGTTCGGCTTCCAGCGGCGATAGCGAGGGAGCAGTTGGCGTCGCCGGGGCATCCGTTTTGGCGGACGCGGTTGGCGTTTGGCCGTTCGCAGCCGCGCTGGCACTGGCAGCCGCGCTGGCACTGGCAGCTGAGCCGGAATTGGCGTTCCCTTCTTGGACTTTCACGTTAGACGGCTGCGCGAACGCGGTTCCCGTCCAGGCGCTCGACCAAGCCATGGCAGCGGCGACGACGATAACCCAAACGCGATCGATGCGGATGTTCCGCAAGCCGACGCCGGAATCAGAGCCTTCCACACGCTGTTCGCTGCGATTCTGGCGAGCCTGCGGAAAAAGCCCCTGGAACGGGGCGTCGGTTGTTATCAAGTGACGGAGGACCATCAGGCGCGACTCCGAAGCCAGAGGTGGACGGGCAAGGTGGGAGGGGCGGTCCCTAGCGGGAACCACGTCGCTATTATAGGAAACTTCCACGGCGCGTCGACCACATCACGCTCTCCTTAAGGGATCCGCATGAAAATCTATACCAAGGCCGGAGATCGTGGGGAAACCCACGTTTTTGGCGGCCCTCGAGTCCGCAAGGATGATCCGCGGATCGACGCCTACGGCACCGTGGATGAATTAAACGCCGCGATCGGATGTGTACGGGCGCACCGCCCCGAACCACGCATCGACGCGATCTTGGAACGCGTTCAGCACGAACTATTCGCCGTGGGCGGTGAGCTCGCCACCCCTGATCCATTCGAAAAAGGGATGGATTTGGTTGGCGAGTCGCATGTGACGCGATTGGAAGCCGAGATTGACGCGTGGGAACTGGAATTGGAGCCGCTACGGCAGTTTATCTTGCCAGCAGGCACTCCCGTTGCCGCATCG
This sequence comes from Planctomycetota bacterium, assembly GCA_046074805.1. Classification (GTDB taxonomy): domain Bacteria; phylum Planctomycetota; class Planctomycetia; order Pirellulales; family Pirellulaceae; genus CAIXSC01. The sequence goes on from JBJTOW010000775.1 coordinate 1,919, forward strand.
CTGCACCTCGCCCGGACCATTTGTCGGCGCGCCGAACGGAAATGTGTCAGCATGACCTACATGGCTGAAAAGCCCGTCTCGCCGCGGATCGTGAAATATCTGAACCGGCTGAGCGATCTGCTGTTCGTGCTGGCTCGAGCCGCCAACAGGCTGGCCGGAGTCGCCGATGTGCCATGGCAAAAACCGGAGCGATCTTCGGCGGATGCGGAAGAATGAGCGGGTCGGTGTCGTTTGCGAGTTGCAAGTTGCGAGTCGCAAGATGTCGGTGGCTGGTAGCCTGTTGTCGGTGGCGGGTTAGCGAGGACTGCATTGGGGTTCGGGACGCTAGAGAACCGAACGCGCAACAGTTGCCGCCGTTTTTCCCATACCTTCGATGTCGAATACCTTCGATGTTTCGTCTGCATTCCGCACTTCTCACTCCGAGGGGCAATGAAACGATGGGGCGGACAGCGTGGAACTCGCCAATCACGATGCTTTCGATCGGACTGACGCTGTGGCTGGGACTAGTCGCCGATGTGGGCTGGTCACCGATTGGCATGGCGTCAACCGCGTTCGCCGCGTCGGACGCACCGCCGCTCAACACGCCGCGGGAAGCGGCCGCGAGTGACGCCTCCGTTGGCTCGCCTACCGTTTCGGCCGCCGGCGCGTCCACAGATTCGTCCTCGGGATGGTCCCCCGATTCATCCGGCGAGTCATCGGTTCGGAATGTGTGGTTGCTGGTCTCATCGGTGTTGGTATTGACGATGGTCGCGCCGGGACTGGCGATGTTCTATGGCGGGCTGGTGCGCAAGAAGAATGTGCTCGGCGTTATCATGCAGTGCGTATTTCTCTTGGGGCTAATGCCAACGCTGTGGGGGCTGTACGGTTATTCGCTGGCGTTTGGCGACGGAGCGACTGGGGCCATGGCTGGGGCGTCCGGGGCCAATTCATCCAACGCGCCAGCGGCGAAAAATTCCATATGGCCGTTGCCGCGGTGGATTGGCGATTTTTCCCATGTGGGAATGCGTGGAGTGCAACCGCGTTGGTCGGCGGAACTGCGACGGCCCGTGGCGCCGCAGCGCGGCGGCGTGCCGGTGGTGTCGCACATGCTGTTTCATGGCATGTTGTTTACGGTCGCGGCGGCGGTGATTAGCGGCGCGTTCGCCGAGCAGATGCGTTTCGCGTCGTTCGCCTTGTTTGCGGGCCTTTGGGGAACCGTGGTCTACTGTCCGCTTTGCCATTGGATCTGGGGTGGCGGGTTGCTCGCCAGGGGAACGGGTTGGGCCGGTGGAGCGATCGACTTCGCGGGTGGGACGGCGATTCATGTCAGCGCCGGTGTTTCGGCTTTGGTCTGCGCGATCGTGATGGGGAAACGGCTGGGGCACGGGAACGAGCCGATGCCGCCGCACAATTT
>JBJTOW010000776.1:0-4492 GCA_046074805.1 Planctomycetota bacterium
GTTGACCTCCTCAGGGCCAAAGGCCCGACCATTTGCCTTGCCCAGCCGAACGGGCTGAGACACGCCGGTGCGTGAGCCCGAAGCCCCTATGAATGCATTCTTTCTCCAATCCTGTTTGGCGGATTTACCGATCCGTCATGACATCCCAGAAAGAAAAGGTGTCAGGAACCGTTTTCTTGATTATCAGTGGGAGATTTTTGTCTTGGCGGCATGGGAAGAGCCAAACTTGCAGCGGCGGCGAGCACTGGTCAAACCAGATACTCCAGCTTCAAAGCACTGTCCGCCTCGCAGGACGCCGAAAAAAGAAAATCGGTTCCTGACACCTTTTCTTGGCGCGTCAAACAAAACAAGCCGCTGTCAAGCGCTGACAGCGGCTTGCGATAAGTGGAGCGGAGGGGAGTCGAACCCCCGACCTCTGCATTGCGAACGCAGCGCTCTCCCAACTGAGCTACCGCCCCAAACCTTTCACCGTCCCTCCGAGAAACGACCGGATCATAAGCCGATCGCCAAACGCCGGGTAAGTTAGGGAAATATACGACTCGGGCCCACGGCGTGTCTAGGGTGGATAGCGAGTTCTTGCCGGTGACTCGACGGACACAGTCCAATCCATATCGATCCGCTCGGCACGAATCGCACAATCGGCATCGGCAAAAAACCCAGTCCGAACACTTCCTGCGTCGCATTTGGCTGGCAAGCATGGCTTTGCGTCTGTGGGGCGGTCAGGCCGACCTGCGGGGAACGGCGGTAGCCGCCAACGCTAGCCACCCTAAGATCAACAGCAATCCACCTGTTGGGACGATCGCCCAGTGGACCGGCGTGCCCGCGAAGACAATCAGATAAAGCCCGCCAGAAAACGCGACCACTCCCGCCGTAAAAAGACTCGCCGACGCCACGAGCAACCGCGATGGGCGGCGTTCGGCGAGCGAGGCGATTCCCAACAATGCCAGGGCGTGGAAAAGTTGATACTTGGCCGCCGTATCGCAATTATCCAACCGCCGTTCGATTACTTCCCGAGACAGATCCCGCCGCGTCAGCATTTTCTCCAGCCCGTGCGCTTGGTATGCCCCCAACCCAACCCCCGACGCGCCCAAAAGACCCGCGATCAGCAACCAAATCCGCGGCATGTTTCCGACTCCAAACAGCTCGACGACGGGAAAACTCAAACGAGGGACCACCACCGACGAATGATAGCGGCCTGCCACTCAACGGGACTCGCCGTTCAACGAATCACCCGCCGAGCACGACGTACTTCAACCCCATGGCGAACAGCGCTAAATGCACGCCGATCCGCATTTGCGATTGAGGCACTCGATCGAGCAACTTGCGGCCGAGGGTGATCGCGAGAAATGTCGGCGGTAAAGCCGCCAAGATAACCGCCGTGTCGCGCGTCTCGATCAAGCCGGCCCCGAGAGAAAAAGCGACCCGCAACAGGCCGATCACGAGAAACATCACTTGCAGCACCGCTACCACCTGGGCCTTCGACCACGCGCGGGAGTAGCAATAAATCACCGCTGGCGGGCCACCAATGTTGAAAGCCGCTCCAAAGACGCCCGCCAGCAGTCCCATCGGCACGGCCCAGTGCTGCGGCACCGTCACCTTCGTCACGCGACTCAACAGCAACTCGTGCACCGTGAACACGCAAATTAGCAGCCCCAGCGCCCGGATCATCCACGAACCAGGGGCTAAGTGGGCGAGCGCCACTCCACACGGAGCGCCGACCGCCGCCGCCGCGATCAGCGACTTGCCTTCCCGCCAATCATAATTCTTGCGATACGTCGCGAAGGTGAACATGTTGACGGCCAGCCCCAGCACGGCCGCCAACTTCACAGCGTCGTGGAAGCCGATCAGCAGCGGCAACAGCGCCATCGCCGCCATGCCGAATCCGAAGCCCGTCATCCCTTGCAGGAACGACGCGAAGCTGAAGATCAACACGACCAACAGGGAAGTTTCGAGCGACATCAGCAAGTGGGGCAAAAGAGATCGAACGCGGCTTACCCGAGTTGGGAATATAGCACTCGGTGGCCGGGCGTCGGGAGCCTCTAGTCGGGAGTTGGAAGCGAGGCGTTCCCGGGATCGGAGACAGGGAACAGCAGAGCGGGGCTATTGATCCGAACGATTTCCGGGGCCACACTGCCGACTTGTCGCGTCGCGACGTGTCCTAACATCCGATCTTTCGCCGCCCGCTGAGCCCGGAGCTTTTGCCCCATGGATTTGACCGACCTGAAGTGGACCGATGTCGATTCGCTGTCGCGGGACACGCCGATCGTGATCCCTGTCGCCGCCCTGGAGCAACACGGTCGGCACATGCCGCTCTTCACCGATAGCTTGCTGTTGGGCGAAGTGGTCCGGCGGGTGAAGGAACACAAAGCGGTCGCCGACCGCACGCTGTTCGCGCCGCTCCAGTGGCTCGGCAACTCGGAGCACCACCTCGATTTCCCCGGGACCATGACGGCTTCGCCGCGACTCTATTTGGACCTGCTGCGGGATATGGCCGAGAACTTCTTGTTCCACGGGTTCCGCCGGATCCTGGTGCTTAATGGCCATGGCGGCAACATCATTCCCGCTCAGCAGGCGTTTTTCGAACTACGGCAGAAGTACCGCCAACGCGGCGACCTCTGCTTGCTCACCACCACCTATTGGACGCTCGGCGGCCAACCGCACAAAGTCGATCCACTCATCAAGCAGCAGCAGATGGGGCACGCCTGCGAATGGGAAACGTCGATGATGTTGCGAATTCAGCCGCACCTGGTAGGCGACCTGTCGAAGACCGAACCGGTTGAATTCGGCTCCGGGTTCGCGCCCGCGCACCGGGCCTGGATCACCAAGGACCGCACCGCTCCAGGACACATCGGCGATCCGCGGTTCGCCACCGCTGAAAAGGGCGAGACGATCTTCCGCGTGTTCACCGCCGACGTCGTCGCATTACTCGAACGCATGCTGGCCTGGGACGGCACGGCCTGGGACGCTTAATAAACCGACCAGCGGTGCCAGGGCCACCGTGGCAGGGAGATCGAAAAATGACTGACTCGCCCGCCCACGCGGTGGCCGACAATAAAAAGTGGGTCGTGTGCGGCATGCTGCTGCTCGCTTTGGTCCTGAATTACATGGACCGGCAGACGCTGTCGCTGACCATTACGGCGATCGAACGCCAAACGCAACTGACGAACACCCAGTACGGACAGTTGGAACGCGGTTTCGGCTATGCGTTCGCGGTTGGCGGACTGTTTTTCGGTCTGCTCGCGGACAAGCTCAGCGTCCGCTGGCTCTACCCGATCGTGCTCTTGGGATGGTCGGCCGCTGGCGTGGCGACGGGCTTCGCTGACCGCTTGGGACCGCTCGTTTTGCCGGTGGCCCAGGCGCTCAGCGATGTGCCCGGTCTGGGCGGATTCATCGCCGTGGGCGGATCGCCCCAGGGGCCTCCCCCCGAACTATCTCCACCCTATCTTGGGTTCCTGTTCTGCCGGATCGTGCTCGGTTTCTTCGAAGCCGGCCAATGGCCGTGCGCGCTCGTCACCACGCAACGACTGCTCTCCGCCGCCGACCGACCATTCGGCAATAGTATTCTCCAAAGCGGCGCGTCGCTGGGAGCCATCCTCACGCCGTTCGTGATCATGGCGTTCGATCCGTTCGCCGGTGTCGCTTTATCCGCCAACGACACTCTGACTCCCGAGCAGATCGGGCAACTCGGCTGGTGGCGAATGCCGTACGTCGTGATCGGGTGCTTGGGCTTGCTATGGGTGTTCCCCTGGCTGTTGCTCGTCGGCCCCAACGATTTGAAAATCCGGGAATCTGGCGGGAACAAATCGTTCCCCGCCGGCGCTGGCGCCGCGAATCGCCACGAGGGCGCCCCGACTGGCGACCGATCAACGGGGCACTCCGCGACCATCCCCGCCTATCGGATCTTGTTGCGTCTCGTCGCATTGATGGTGGTGGTCATTGTTATCAATGCGACCTGGCAATTCTTCCGCGCTTGGCTGCCTAAAATGCTCGAACAGCATCACGGCTATAAGCCGACAGAAGTGCGGTGGTTCGTGCCCGCGTACTATATCGCGACCGACATCGGTTGCATCACCGCCGGACTCGCCGTGAAATGGCTGGCCGCCCGCCATTGGAACATCCACACCGCGCGGGTCGCGACATTCACCGTTTGCGCGTTGCTGACCGCGTTGAGCACCGTCGCCGCAGTGCTACCCGCCGGTTACACGCTACTCGGCCTCTTGCTGGTAATCGGTTTCGGCGCGCTTGGGCTGTTCCCGAACTACTATTCGTTCACCCAGGAAATCTCCACGCGTTTCCAAGGCCGAGTGAGCGGTTCGCTCGCGTTTATCACCTGGGTGGTTTCCGGTGAAATGCAAGCCCGGGTAGGCAAGCTAGTCGATGAAACCGGCTCATATACGGAAAGCGTCTTTTGGATCGGACTAGCGCCGCTCGTAGGCAGCCTCGCCCTGATACTGCTGTGGGGACGCCCTGAACCCACCCCGCCCGCCAAGGG
>JBJTOW010000777.1:0-12271 GCA_046074805.1 Planctomycetota bacterium
CCGGTACATTCGCGGCGGGTGAGGCCGCGCTGCTCGCTCCTCCTCGACTGTTCAATTGGCGATCGACCCGTGACGTGGCGGACAGGCAGCTCACAGGAATCGCGGCGCAGCGGGAACTGCTCTCACAGAGACTGGGCCTCGATCCGACGGGACAAGCATCTCGCCCGACGGATCATGCGGAACGCGGCTACCTGCCATTCCTAAAGAATGGCCAGCAAGCCGCTGCCACGGCCGAAAGGTACAACCGCGGGCCGATGTACCTCTTCCTTCGCGACCTTTTGGGGATGCCGACCGAAGAAGCCGCCCAGAAGGCACGAGATCTGCAAGTCGATTACTCGGAGTTAAGCGATGCGTAAGTGCCTGACCCATGCAGGCGGAATGTTGGCCCAGACAGTCGCTCGAGTGGCCTCATGAGAGCGGATCAATTCGCCCATGGTCTTGTCGACCTCGCGAATCCGAGCCGAATCCCGGCCGAAGGTTGATAGTCGGCGGATCGGACGTATGTAGGCGTATTCGAAATAGCTCAAGGTTCCACCCGGCTTGAGAAGTCGCCGGTAGCTGGCGACCACGTCGCGCGCGACGGCAGGTGGAAAGTTGACATGCGGCAGCCCAGAAATGATGAAGTCATAGCCGCCCGACACCGCGTCGCCTTCCGCAAATTGCTCCAATGGCTCCTGGTAGATCGCCAGCGTGGCGGGCGTGTCCCGCCATGCCGGTTCGCGGGTCGCCCTACGGCGCAACTCGGCCGCGAACGTTGGGTTTAGTTCCACGATGTCAAGTCGATCGCCGGTCCGCAATAAACGCACGATCCGGTCGGTGAACGATCCTGTTCCAGCGCCGCATTCCAGTACCCTTAGCGGCTTGGCGTCATCGGCGTTTTTAAGCTCGGGGGCGCCCACGCATCGCTGTGCCAGTCGGCGCGTGATTTCCTGAGCGAGGAATCGGCTGCTAGGGGCGATCGAACCTGTGTCGCGGAACCGTGTCCAAAATTGCCGGACGAACAACGCCGTCCTGCGCACTCCATCCCACATCGCTTCCTCCCTGCGGTTATCGATGCCCGCCACCCGGTGTTTCTCCTTCGCCATGGGCCCTGAGCACTTATATGGATCCACACCGCCACGCGAGAGCCGTAGCAGTTATCCGCCTAGGCGACGCTTTCGGCCATTTCCGCGACAACCGCATCATCGACGGGTTCCGCCGAGGTTGCCGCAACCACGGAATCGGATTGAAACGCTCCATTGGCGCCGCAGGCACTATCAGCGGCTTGTGGCGGGACGGCCGAACTTGGCCAGCCAACGATCTGCGGCGCGCGTTGCGGATAGAACGATTCCAGCACCACTTCGCCATCCAGATGCTCGACGAGTGCCGTGCAATTCTCCACCCAGTCACCGATATTTACGTAGACTGTGTCGCCCAGCCCGCTGATACCCGGAGCGTGAATATGGCCACAGATGATACCGTGGCAATGGCGTTCGCGTACATATTGCTCCAGTCGCTGTTCAAAATGACTAAAAAATCTGGCCACTGATTTAACTCTATTCTTAACATACGCGCACCATGCATAAGGGCTGGTCGCGGCCCCCATAAGTCGATTGAACAGCCAATTGATATATAGGAGCGGTTCATATAGGTAAGTCAAGGCGACAGATAACCATTGATGACGCTGCTCCACGCAATCGAACTTGTCGCCATGCAAAGCGAGGAAGCGGCGGCCGTCGAGCATTTCGATGACAAATTCATCACGGATCGTTACTTCCAATCCACTCTTTTCAATGAAACCCTGCACTGCCGGATTGCGGAGGAAATAATCGTGATTTCCCGGTGCGTAATAGATTTCGGTGCCACGCTCCGCCAATGAGAACAGCCGGTGCAAAATCCCGGAATAGGTCGGGTTCCAGTGCCAGCCCGCGCCCAGTTTCCAACCGTCCAGGAAGTCTCCCAGGATAAAAAGCTGCTCGGGACGCACGCCGCGTAAATATGCCAGGAAGTTCTCGGCTTGCGCGTAGCGGCATCCGAGATGCACATCGCTGACGATCAGCGTGCGGACGCTACGTTCCTGAGCTTTCGGGTCGATGTCCATGAAGCCCTCGATGGCTGGAGAGTATCGGCTCGCCCGGACGCGCTGGCGACACCGCCGGCGTTTCCTTGCCGCGGACGCGTGGGCGAGTAACAAAAGACGCTGCTCGAATGAGATTCACCAAGGCGCGAACAACGACGGACGCGAGCCGATTGCGGCCGTCCGCCGCTGGGCCGTCGGCGTGAAATCGCGCGATGGTCTGTTCGTAATGCTCGCGAACCCTTTCCACGGAGCGATCCCAACCCCATGGCTCAACGGCCGCGCGTGCGCCAGTTGCCAAGCGGGCCCGATACGCATCGTCGGACAAAAGCGGGGCGAGGACGCGGGCGGCGTCATCCGGATCGCGCGGCGTGTACAGCAATCCATCCACGCCATCGCGGACAAGGCTGGGAATACCGCCAGCACGCGGCGCGACGACCACTAAGCCGGCCGCCATCGCCTCTAAGATCACGTTACCCATCGTCTCGGTTTCCGAGGCGTATACGAAGGCGTCCGCTGAGGCGTAAGCGGCCGCCAGTTCCGCCCCACGCAGGTACCCTAGGAACCGCGTGCGACTTCCCGAGAACTGCCGTTCCAAATCGGCGCGCTGTGGACCATCGCCAACTATGGCCAGCCGGACGCCCGAACGACCATCCGCCGGCAACCTCCGCATCCATTCGGCTAGGAATCCCACGTTCTTTTCCGGCGCCAAGCGGGAGACGGTCAATAGAACGCGTTCAGCCGGATGCCCGTCCGTAAGCCGCTCGCGCATTGACGCGTCGCGGCGGTGGGGCGAAAAGAGTTCGCAATCCACGGCCGGTGGCCACAGTTCCACTCGGTCGAAGCCAGCGGCCGCCAGTTCGTCCCGCATGATGGAAGAGACTGTCAAGTTACAGTCGGCTTGGTTATGGTAAGACCGAGTAAGCCACCAGAGCATTCTCGACATCGGCGCCATTCCCGCATACTGCTTTACGAACTCGCTGTATAGCGTATGGAATGAAAACAACAATGGTCGGCGTTCACGTCGCGAGATCAACCAGTCGTGGCATTGAAATCCAAAGGCGAATGGGTTGAGGAAATGGATGATATCCGGCTGGAATGAGTCGACGGCTTCGCCCAGCTCCGCGTCCGGGACACCGATGCGGTATTCGGGATACGAGGGGCATGGAAAAGACTTGAAGGCTTTCATCGGCACCGGCGAATCGACTCGTCCATGAGCCGAGGGACAAATCACTAGCACCTCGTCGCCTCGGCTCTGCAAATGACGAATCAAAGTCATGGTGCGATACACCACGCCGTCCACCTTGGGAAGATAGACCTCGGCGATGATCAATATACGCATCGAATGACACCAAACTGTAGGAAAACGCGACTGTAATGTTGGCATCAAAAGTCGGAAACAATGCTATAAGACATCACGACTCGAATCGCCGTGGACATCGTCGACGGGCTTTTTTCCTAAGGCGACGACGATGCGATGCGAGTCGGTGATCGGGAAAACCCACAGATTGAAAAATGTTCGCAGCGTCTTGCCGGCTTCGTGCAATCGCAACTGCTCGATGTAAGGGGTGAGCCACGCGCCGCGCCAGGCGAAGGCCATGAAGGCGTCGAAATTGGGAAAATCGAGGCGTGGAGAGAATGTTACCGACGAATGGATGCTGAAAGAATGTTCCCGCATGACCGATTCGACGGCTGATTGATCATACGGCGTCTTCAATCCCCCCAGGTCAAGCTCGCGTCCGCCATGCAATCGACGAATCAACGGTGACTGGGCGACGCGGCGGAGTTCGGGGAACCCCTGGCTTGTTCCGCCAACAAACGACCAATAGCCTCCCGGCTTGAGCCGCCGATGAACGGCTGGCGCCAACAGACTGATAGGCACGAAGCCAGTGATGAAGTGAGTGCATATTAAGTCGAATTGGCGTTCGGGGAAGTGCCATTCCAGATTGGCGGCGTCGTCGCGAGCGGCCCGCAAGTCGGGGATTCGCGTCTTAGCCACCTCCAACATGCGCTCGGAGATATCCAAGCCATGTGGGCGGATGGGCCGCTGGGAAGCGGTTCTGAGCCGTTCACAAAAAACCCCCGTGCCGATGCCGACATCCAGCATGTCGAGCGGGGCGTTATTGGGAAGCCCAAGCGGGGATAGGGAAAGCTGTTCGAGAGCGATTCCCAAGGCGTTAGTGGTGACTTGCAGCGGATCGAGATCGTAATGCGGAGCGATAATCTCGTCGTACTGACGTTGGATATCCGTTTTCATCATTGTCGGGTTGAGGCCGCGAAGACAAAAGGCGAATGACACCCGCGCGAGCTTCATGCTCGGCTCTCTGGCGAGTATCTCCGCCGCACCCGTCGACTTTGATGAAAGAAAGTTGAAAACTCTCTCGTGTTTTCGCTTCAAGTCCCAACGTTTCATTCTCAAAAACTTCATCCTGGCCATTAACGATGCTTGCTTCATTGGCATAAAGGATGGCCGAGGCGGAAATGCTGGGAGCGGCGAATGGTGGGCGCGGAAAACGACTTCGATGTGATTGTGATCGGCGGCGGCGCCGGTGGCGCGGCGTTCGCGGCGGCGTGCTCGTTGGCCGGAAAAAGCGTAATGGTTGTGGAACGTGGGCCGCGGACAGTCGGCGATCCGCAGCCGCGGGGCGAGCGTCAAACGCTGATCGAAAAACTTCCATACGATGATCGTTCGATCGAAGTCAACGAGACGGCGGCAAGGCTCTTCATGGGCGGGGTTTTAGGCGGAGGAACATCCGTCTACGGCGCCGCGATGCTGCGGCCGAGCCGCGAGGATTTCTCGCCAGGACGCCATTACGGCGCTTTGCTGGAAAAATTTCTCTGGGACTGGGTCCTCCGGTACGAGGATCTCGAGCCGTATTACGATGAGGCCGAGGAACTGTTCCAACTGGCCAGCAGCCAAGAAGATGATTTCGGGCCGCTCGAACGGCCGAAGTCGCGCGCGAACGCCAATCTGTTGCCATTGGCGCCGATCAATCAACGGCTGATCGCCCGCAACCGCGAGCATGGATTGCGGCCTTTCCGTTTGCCGCTGGCGATCGACACGCAACGATGCGAGCGATGCTCCGCCTGCGCGGGTTTCCTTTGTCCCAATGGCGCCAGGCGTTCGGCGGCGGCCGTCATCGAAGAAATCGCCGAACGCCAAGGCGTTCATGTCATGGTGAATGCCGAAGTCGAGCAGTTGTTGTTGGAACGCGATGGCGCACGACTCGCGAGGAGCGAGGGTGGAGTTCGCGGCGTGGTGATCCGTGATCGACGGACTCAGTCCACGGCGACCTATCGAGCGCGATGCTACGCATTGGCGGCCGGAGCGATCGGCTCGCCAGCAATCGCGCTCAAGTCAGGCTTGAATGGTCCGCAGGTTGGACGCAATTACATGATGCACTACTCGCCGCTGGCGGCGGGCGTGTTCGCGAAACCGACGGGCGGCGATGAGTCATTCATCAAGCAAGTCGGGTTCGCGGACTTCTATTTTGGCACTCCCGATTACCGACGGAAAATGGGAATCGTGCAGTCGTTGCCGGTCCCTGGGCCGTTGATGTTGCGGAGGACGGGAATGCGACACTGGCCGACGGGCCTCTTAGGCTCGCTGCGCCGTCGCCTTCTGCCGTTGGTGGGAATCGTCGAAGATCTACCAAATCCGAAGAATCGAGTCTATCTGAAGGACTCGGGGGCGATCGCGTTGGAACATCAATTCAGCCGCTTCGATCGACTACGCGGCACCTTTCTGGCGAAGGCGATGCGCAGGGTTCTGCGACGAGCCGGCGCGGTGATTCGCCTTACGAAACAATTCCCATCGCGTGAGCATGTCGCGCATCAATGCGGCACGCTGCGAATGGGATCCGATCCGCGACTCGCGGCGGTCGATGCCGATTGCCGGATGTTCGGAGCCCCCAACCTCTTTGTGGTCGACGGTAGCGTGCTGCCGACATCGCTTGGCGTGGGCCCCTCCTTAACCATCGTGGCGAATGCTCTTCGAGTTGCTCGCATCGCCTGCCGCGACGCGTAGTCCACAGCGTAGGAAACAGGGAATGACGCATAGCGATAATCGAGCCGTGCGACGCGAGGAGTCGCGTCAAGCCCGCCAGATTCATGGAGGCGCGTGGGGCTATTTCCTCGCTTCGCTGGGTGTGCGTTTGTCGCGGGTCCCGATTCCCTCGCGCAGTTTGCGCGAGCGGGTTTTTCGAACTGTCTACGGGCGCAAGTACCTCGCTCTTGATGAAACGGAACTTGACCGCCCGCTGTCCGACTTCCGATCGTTCAACGAACTGTTCACGCGGGGAGTCCGCGCCGAATGCCGACCGATCGAGCGACTCGGGGATCGCTTGGTTTGCCCATGCGACGGCATCGTTCAGGATATCGGCGCCCTGCGCGGCGATACCTTATTGACGGTTAAGAACATCGCCTATCCGATCGACGCCTTGTTTCCGGGCATGGACAACTCAGCCCTCATCGGCGGCCAATTCGCCATCTTGTTTCTGTCACCGGCTGACTGCCACCGCGTATTCGCTCCCGACGCCGGGGTAATTCGCGCGATCGCCCACATTCCAGGACGGCGGCTACTTGTGCATCCGCCCTATCAACGGCCCGAATTTCCCGTATTCACGCTTAACGAACGACTTGTAATCCGAGTTTCCACGGAACGCGGCGAGTACGCTCTGGCGATGGTCGCCGGATGGGGGGTGGGACACATCACGCATCCACCTGGCACCCTGACGTCGTGGACTCATGCACGGTTGTCTCATCACAAAGTGACTCGCGCTGACAACCCTAGCGACGGCCAGGTCGAACGCGGGCAATGGATCGCGACATTTGAACTTGGCTCGACCGTCGTGCTTGTCGCCGCGCGGTCGATGAATGCGACGCCGCTTGTCGCGGCCGGTCAACGCGTCGCCTACGGCCAACCGATCTTCGACACGGATCCACCGCATGAATGAAAGGCTAGCCGCCACTGTAGCGCTGCGCAATGCAGAGACTCCGCGCAATGCAGAGACTCCGCGCACGGTTGAGACACCGCGCTCGGCGGAAACGCTCGCGATCATCGCAGCCACTCCCGAACATCAATCGCTGCTGAATAGTGGTGCCGACGACTGGTCGCGACGACTGCTTCGCCATGCGACCGGCGAAAATACCGATAAGGAACCTTTGTCCCGTGGCGAGGCCCCTGGGCGGACTCTCGTGGCCTGGTTACCGGATTCGCTGCGTCTCGCCGACGCGGCGATGGTAGGACAAGGCATTACTCGAGCAGACGATGAATTCCTGAAACGGCTTTGGGCGTATCTGCGTGAATGTTCACCCGAGGACCGAACGCGAGTGATATTGATTGGATCGGCGCTCGCCTACTGGGACGAACAACGTGATCAAGCGGAAACGACGCTGGTTGAGGCTATTCGCCGCGTTGGCGCGACGACTCGTCTGCTGCGTGTCGGCGAAGTGTTATCGGCGGAGTTCGGCCTGCCTCGGGCGTTCGCTAGCACTCAAAGTCCACAGCGGCTTGGCGCGAAGTCGCCAGATGATTGCTATCTCGGGGCGGGCGAGCTGTTATCGGCTGTTGGCACTCTATTGTCGAGCGACTGGCCGCGTCACCGCGAACACGCAATGCTCGGGCAACGCCTGACATTGCGTTCCGCGTTAAATGAGTATGCTCGGCAGGCCCGCGAAGCGGGACTGCCAACCCCAGTTGAAACGTTGTCGCTCCGAGTCGGCCGCCTGTCGAGAATATTCCGGGCCGTGGCGACGCTAGGCAGCAAGCACCAAGGCGACGCGCCGCTTCAACCGGCGGACCATCGGCGTTTGCTCGCGTTGTGCGGAACGTTGAATCGACCGTATGTGGCGATCGCTGGCTTCAACACGGGAGTCAATCATTTTGGTTGGCGTTATCCCGGAAGAACCGTTGTGCAAACGATTCGAGCCGTCGACCGTATTCGGCTTCGAGGCGATATCCTGGAAGCCGATGGCGGCGTGCTGATTAAGGACGCGGTATCTGTCCTTCGGAACGCTGGGTACGAATTTCTGGTGCTTCCCAATTATTCATACGTGAGCCTGGGGACGGTTTTCATGGTGCCGGTCCATGGCTCGGGTTGCGACGTCTCGACGCTCGGCGAAACGATCGTTAAGGCGTTGATATACGATCCGGCAACCGATCGGATCGCGCTGGCGCGGCGGGGAGATGACCGATTCAATCGCTGGATGTACAACCCGGAAAGCGGCGTTGTAGTACTCCGCCTGTGGTTCCGCGTGCGTCCCTCATTCCGTTATTTTCGCCAGACCATCACGTTGCGAACGCCGTCGGCCACTGAGTTATGGAACGCGTTTCGCGATCCCGACGCGAGCCATATTGAGGCCCGAAAGCAACGCGCCGCCGACAAAACTGTATGCCTTTACCGCTATTACCTCGATGCCGATGGCGTGGATGGACAGGCCGATGAATTGCCACGGGACACTATCGGACGAATCTGGGACCGCATCGAACGGAACCGACTGGCGGCGGGACTCTTCCACGCCTTCGTGCGCAACTTTGGTTTCCACGTCGAATTGTTTCTCAATGAGGCCGAATTCGGTGTGTTCTGGGAGCATCACCGAGTACTGCCTCTCGCAAAAATGCAGTTCCGCCTCGCGCGGCGCGATGGCCTGCCAAACTCGCCATGCGGCGATTGCGACCGCATGTCGATCGATCTATTTATGAGTCGTTGGCGGAGCGTTCGTTTTCTCGCCTTTGTCAAGGAGCATCTACCTTATGCTCGATATAACCGTGGCAAACACAGCATGTGACACAGCGCGCGATACGGGCGAATTGCGAAATGCTCCGGCCGCGCAGAACTCGCGACTTCAAGGCTCGGAGAGCGATCAGCCATCCAAGGGACCGTTGGATTCGCCGTTGGAAGAAATCATCCTCCGTCTTACCAGCCAAGCGATTCCAAATCTGCTCCGATTGCATTTAAGCCCCCATGTAGCGCAAGCCTGTTACCTGCTGGATCGGCTAGCCGCCCTCTGGCGCGAGACGCCTGGGGAGCAACAGTCCCTGGCCGCCGGACAAGTATTCCTCGCCAATAGTGGCGAGGAAGCTTTGAGCGGTGCCTTGAAGCTGACGCGAACCGTCGCGTCGCGCGACGGCGATGGACGTGGTGCCCTCATCTATGATCCGTTAGGTAGTTTCCGCCATTTCTCCGACACTTACGTCGACAACGGGGAACGCATCGAGTTTTTGCCCGCCGTTACCCGATTCGAGGACCTTGAGCGCTTTGTTGATGAGGTGGTTCGGCAAGACCAGGCTCGGCGAACGCATCCGGACGAAGCGACTTCTGTCGTGATGGCCTCCGCTAACAGCGGTTGGCTAAGATCCGCGATTTGGCGTCGATCACCCGAACGTCGCCTTGGGACGCTTGTCGCGCCGATCGCCGCACTTCCCCGACTTCTGCTACGGTTGCGTACTTTACACTCTGACGCGCCATTCGTTCTCAACTGTTGGCGTTGGGTCCTGGTCGCTAGCCGATCGGATGTGGAACGATCGTCCGGGATTGATGCCGCATCTACGTGGCCAACCGCCGACATCGTGGTCTTTGACGAAAGCTTCGTTGATCGCGATGTGCCGTTCGGCGCATTCGCGGCGGGTCACTCGATGTTCCGCGTGTGGAGTGGCCGGGGCAAGGCGACATTCCACTCGACGACCTACCAGCCAAACGCCATTTCGAACATGCGTTTGGTGGAAAGCTTGCGGCAGGGCTGCCCTTCCTTTTTCGGTAGTCATAGCGCTGTGCTTGAACGCCTGGAGCGGGACGCTGATTTCCGTTACGCACTATTGCGGTCGGTTTACAGCCGTTCACTCGCCCAACTCGCGAATGCCCTAGGATTGCGGCATGGAGAAATTACCGCGGCCGGCCATTATTACACTACCCGTGGACGCCGCGTCTTCGATGGCGTTGCGGGAGTGGCATGCAGCGTCCGTGGGCACAATCCACCCCGCTTCGTCGACGAGTGCCGAGAATTGGGGGCCGATGACGTGTGCCGTGAAGAATTGCGTACACGCCTGGAGGCGTTGACGGGATTGCCCCGGTGGATTCCCGCGGTAAGCGGCGCTTCGGCGGTCGAGCATGCTTTGCGGATCGGCTTGACAACCCAATCGCTCCGCGATTGGGTTCTGGCACTGCGGGGAGGTTTCGGTGGGAAAACACTTTTCGCATTGACGGGAACCTGGAAGTCGTCCCTTAAATCGGGCCTCGAACCGCTTTACCCAAGGGTTATCTATGTCGATCCATTCGCGCCGGATGCCATCCCTGCTATCCATCGGGCGTTCGACGACCATCCTATCGGCGTTGCGCAATTCGAGTTGGTCCAAGGTGTTGGTGGAGTTCGTGAAACGCCTACAGCCGTGATTCGAGCGCTCGAAGCCATGCGTGAAAAACATGGATGTTTGCTATCGGTGGACGAGGTGCAAACGGGAATGTTTCGAACAGGCCCGTTCCTTCGTTCGGCCGCTATCGGTTTGAAGCCAGACCTGTTGACATTGGGAAAGGGGGCTTCGGACATGATTTTTCCGTTCGCCTTGACACTGGTTTCCGAGGCGGTGGAGCGGCGCTTGGCCGAACGCGGCAACTCGATCATTGCGGATCTTGGGGCCCGCTGCGATTACGCGATGGGGATCCGAAGCGTGCTCGGAACGCTTCGTCGCGCGGAGACATCCAACCTGGAGCGATTCGTGAAACGACAGTCCGCTCGCTTGGCGGAACGCCTTCAACGGGAACTTAGAGGCAAATCGGGTGTTCGCGAAGTCCGTTGCTACGGATTACTCGTGGGGATCGAATTGGAAACCCGGGGACTCGCGCGACGTTTGCTCGCGCGTCGCGTTCCGCAAATGTATTTACTCGAACTACTTCGCGAAAACCGCTTTCCGATGCTGGTTGGTTTTTGCCAGTACGAACCGCACGTTCTAAAGTTGACACCCCCCTTGTCGATTACCGACACCGAAGTCGACGAGGCGAGTCGTACATTGGCCGATGTTCTGACCCGCGGCTTACCGCAAATCATCCACGGCCTGGTTTTTAAAACGCTTTCACTCCGAAATACCAGCAAGTTGAAGATTTGAAACATCCACGAGCACCAACGATTCGCGTTGATTGTTTCGGCGTTTTCTGGGCGAGTATCTCGGGGATGGACATATCGCGAGGAGGCACCCTGAATGTCGTACGGCAAGATTGATTTCGGCGAGCTCTATCGACGGCATTTGTGCCGCCACTCCGAATGGGGCATTAATGTGTGGCATTTAGTGGCCGTCCTGGGGATTTATTTCGCCCTGTTGATGCTGGCTCGCTGGCTACCTCGCCCGGAATGGATAGTTGGCCTGGCGTCGGCCGCTTATCTCATTATGCTCGCGTTTACCGTGCCAACGCGAGTTTGGTGCGTCTGTTGCGTGATGGTCGCAGCGCTGGCAGGGGCGGCCTTTTCCTTGCCTTTATTGCCATGGTGGGTTCCACCCATCGCCTTTGTCGTGCTGCACCGATTCCAGATATGGCAGCATCGTATTTACAGCCGTGCTCATGACATGGCTGAATTCGCCGACAAGTATCGCAAAGGACCCAAATTGTCGGCACTCCTGGCGATTTACGAATTGCCAATCCTGTTGAACTATTTGCTGTTCGCCGAAACGATAAAAAAATGACGCGGCAGCCCTGCCTTTTTGTAAGCCAATGCTTGAATACCGTTTATTGCTTCGCCAATGCTTTGGGTTGCGGAAATGATGGCGGTGTGGCGGGAGCCTCTGGCTCCCGCTGCCTGCCTTTGCGCTTTTTGAAGTTTTACTCGTCTGCCGTACGATGGACTTCCTAGTCCTTCGCTGATGACGCACCACGCCGCGCATCGGCCTTTCGAGCACGCATCGCGTTGCACAGTGCGACGGACTGGAAGTCCGTCGTACGAGGAATTCAGCGTTGGACAACGCACGGTCGCGCCGTCGAGCGGACACGGGACCTAGAAGGTCCCGCCACGTGGCGGGAGCCTCTGGCTCCCGCTGCCCGCCTTTGCGCTTTTTGAAGTTTCAATCGTCTGCCGTACGATGGACTTCCTAGTCCGTCGCTTATGACGCACCACGCCGCGCATCCGCCTTTGGAGCACGCGTCGCGTTGCGCAGTGCGACGGACTGGAAGTCCGTCGTACGAGGAATTCAGCGTTGGACAACGCACGGTCGCGCCGTCGAGCGGACAC
>JBJTOW010000778.1:0-3149 GCA_046074805.1 Planctomycetota bacterium
GCCTGGCGGAATGTTCGGAATCGGCTTGGCATCCCGAGCTGATTGTTGGATTCCAAAATCGACCGGGACAGTGGCGTGAAGAGGAGCCTCACGTGCTGGCGGGCCGCTGGCCGTTGGCTGTGATGGTGACGCTCCTGGGCAGTTGGTGTGAAGGCGAGCCGCGTACCGGGCGACCTCTGCCCGGAGTGGCTCGCGTGTTGTGGCACCAATGGGAAGCGGCCTTTGGCATGTTCTGGGAAGACGCGGAACCATCGGACCAGCCACCCACCTGGCGGCACCCCTGGCGCCAACCACGGATTCGCAGCGTCAACGAGACGTGGCTCGATCCGCTTCCGCCGGCCGCGACGCGGCTACCGTCAGGATGCTTGGTCGCGGTCGACGCCGCCGAGCCGTCGGGATACGCCACCTTGGCGGATGTCTGCCGTTCGGCGGGCGCGATGGTCGCGCGGTTTCGCCCCGAATCGCCTCGCGAAGTGCGGGGGGCGTCGGTCGTGCTGTGGGATGAACCCGGCTGGTCCCGGTCCGATGGGCAGCGATTGGCGCAATGTGTCCGCGCGGCCTCGCCCACGCCCGTCGTCGCTCTGTGCGGCATACTGCGCTGGGACGATTGGCTCCAAGCCCGGTCCCTTGGCGTGGCGACCGCGATGGCCAAGCCGTTCCAGCTCGCACACCTGATCTGGCACTTGAATCGAATCGTGCGGATTCCACCTGAGCCGAATGTGCCGGCGTGGAATGGCGATGATCGCTCAACGCTCAACACGGACGGCTGAAAACAGGACGCCACGCTCGGAAACTCGGCAGGCGGGCGGTTGCTTTGTCCGAGTAATTGGGGAATCCTTACAGGGAACCCCGCCATGCAATGTCGCTCTCGAGGCGGTACGAGGACGTTATGGACCGTTCCGCACTTCATACCGGGCCGCAAGCCGCCCACCGCTGCCACGTGCTCGACACCCACGTCGTACACGGGCGGACTCCCGCGACGCTAATGGCGTCAGTGACGGCCGAGACAAAGTCGGCCCAGACAAAGTTGGCCCAGACAACGTCGGCCCAGACAAAGTCGGCCCAGACTTTTCGCCCCGCGTTTGTTCCTCGGTTTCTCGCTGTCTTTGGCGCCGTCTTCCTTGCCGTCGTCCTTGCCGCGGGCTGTCAGCGGAGCGAATTGAAGCTGCCCGATTCGATACGACAGAAGATCGCGGAAAGCAATCGAGTGGCGAGCGATTCGAAACCGATGACGCCCTTGCCGACTGTGGCTAGCGACGGCATGTCTTCGCGTTTTACGGTCCGCCCCTTCGAGGATTGGACAATGCGCGAAGCGGCGGCGGTGGCGTTGAGCCGCATTGGCGAACCGGCCGTGCCGGCGCTGGTTGAGGCGTTGAAGAGCCCCGATCCCAATGTGCGGCAACAGGCGGCCGACACGCTCGCTCGCATCGGACCGGCGGCGGCCAACGCGGTCCCCGCGCTGACGGCCTTGTTGGAAGACCCCGATCCGCGAGTCAGAAAGTCGGCCGTTCGAGCCTTAGGACAGATCGGACCCGCCGCCGCCACGGCCGTTCCCTCGCTGATGCGCGCTCTGGAATAGTTCGCACGAACAGTAAGCGACATCGCGTGCGACGGCCTTTCATCCGTTGGATTTTTTGTGCGTGCGACCGTTTACTTGGTCGGCAGGCCCATGGCCCTCATAAGCAACTGGATATCTTCCCAGGTGTCTTTCTTGGCCGCCGGATTTCTCAGTAAATAGGCCGGGTGGTAGGTCACGATCGCTTGCGAGTGGCCGACGGTGAAAAAGCGGCCACGCATTTTTCCAAGGCTGAAGCCCGAGTGGAGCAGCGTTTTGGCCGCCGTCGCTCCGAGACAACAAATGAACTCGGGTTGCAGCACTTCCAATTGGCGTTCAAAAAAGCCGCGGCAGTTCTCCACTTCCTCTTCGGCCGGCACTCGGTTGTTCGGCGGCCGGCATTTGAGCACGTTCAGGATGTAAACATCGTCGCGTTGAAGCCCCATCGCTTCGATGATTTTGTCAAGCAACTGGCCAGCGCGTCCGACGAACGGCATTCCGAGCCGGTCCTCGTCGGCGCCTGGCGCTTCACCAAAAAAACAGAGTCTGGGAGAAAGGCTGCCGACGCCAAAGACGGTTTGCGTGCGACCGGCCGCTAGTTCACCACAACGCTGGCAATTTCGCACCTCGACGTTGATCACTTCCAGCGCTACTCGTCGGTCTGCCACACTCAATTTCGGTGGCGGCGGCGGCTGGTGAGGCTGTGGCGGCGAAGCGGCGGAACTGTTCCTGGAAGCCATTACGGGAGCACCTAGGGTGGAAACGGAGGCCGCGGCCGACGGTGGTGATGGTGATATGGTGGTCGGAAGCGATGCCGAAGCGGCCATTGCAGGCGACACGGCCGGTATGGCGGCGGAGACGACCGGAGCGGAATGGGGCGACGGCGATGCGCTAGGCATCGGCGGTCGCGATGGCGATGGCGATGGCAATGGAGGTGGCGTTGCCGGTCGCGATGTCGATGCCGATGGCGGTGGGACAATGGGCGTCGCGGCGGACGTTTCGACATCCAGGCCGGGTCCAATAGCCACGGTGCCCGGGGGCAGGGAAACGGCGCGGGAACGCCGCGGCAGTTGCTGAACCCCCGAGCGTTGCAAGCTTTCCAACCGCTGCACTAGGGCGTGTCGAATCTCGTCTGGGGTCACTCCACCGCCTCCACGGAGCCTGTCCGATCGCCCGGTCAGCGATTATCATACGGCCTATGCCAGTCCCGCAAGTCGCCATCATCGGTCGTCCCAACGTCGGTAAGTCAAGTTTGCTGAATTGGTTAGCCCGCAAGCGGCTAGCCATTGTCGATGACAAACCGGGCGTGACCCGCGACCGTATCCAGTTCTTAATGAATGAGCGTGACCGGTTCTTCGAACTGGTCGACACGGGCGGTATTGGCGTCGTCGATGTTGACGATCTGACCGACGACGTGGAACGGCAAATTACGGCGGCCATCGAGCAGGCGGATGTGATTCTCTTTATTGTCGATACCCGCGCGGGCGTCCTGCCGCTCGATTCGCGCGTGGCGGCCCGATTGCGGGTTGCCGACAAACCGATCCTCCTGGTCGCCAACAAAACCGATGATCCGGCGCTAGACACGCTTGCGGAC
>JBJTOW010000779.1:0-2802 GCA_046074805.1 Planctomycetota bacterium
CGGCCGGCTTCTCAGCGGCCGGCTTCTCAGCGGCCGGCTTCTCAGCGGCCGGCTTCTCGGCCTGCGGCTCCGCTGGTTTTTCGGCTGGTTTTTCTGCCGCAGGGGTTTCCTTCGCGGCCGCGTCTTTGGCATCCTGAGCGCGAGCGGGGCGAGTCCCGGCAGCGATGCCCAGGAGCGCGACGCACGCCAAAGCCCAGCACAACGAGCCCCGATCCAAATCCCGACGCATGGTCATCGCAACCACTCCTGTTGAACTGACTCTGAACGGTTGTTGGAAGGAATTGACAAACGCCGACAACGGCCCATGCCGCCCATTCGCCCGCCGCGATCGCCGCCCGAACAAACTCGGCGGCCGTCTCGCCGGACGGTGATCGCAGAGCTTATCATAGCCGACTTTCGCGGAAAGGTGCTTGCTCGATGAAACGCCCCAAGCGTCCCGGCTCGATCCCCGACGCCTTTCGCCCTGACGACGGCGACTTCAGCGATGCGAGTTCGCTGTCCGACGGAAAGCCGTCAAGTTCGGCGGGCTTCAACGCCGCGTCCGGAAACGCTCGGCCGGGCCCGTCCAACGCGGTGGGTTCCAGCGCCGCGCCCGGCGGCGTCCGCATTATAGGCGGACAGTTGCGAAGGCGAGTCCTTCCGTTTGGCGGCGATCCGCACATCCGGCCGATGAAGGACCGCGTCCGCGAGGCGGTGTTCAATCTGCTAGCGGACGACATCAAAGGTCGGCAGGTCATCGATCTGTTCGCTGGCACGGGCGTGCTCGGTTTCGAAGCGGTCAGTCGAGGCGCCTCGCGGGCCTTGTTGCTCGAGCGACACTTTCCCACAGCGAAGGCGATTCAGCGACACGCCGAAACACTGGGGATCGGCGACCGAATCGTGGTCGAAGCTGGCGACACGTTTGTGTGGATTCGGCGGCTGGTCGATGGATTGCTCGCCGGTCCCGACGGCGTGAAACGCGATCGTCTCAGCGAATTGCGTCAGCTGCCGTGGGTCGTGTTCTGCTGCCCACCCTACTCGCTGTACGAAACCCGACTCGCCGACATGCTCACGCTCATTCAACGACTTCTCGCCGTCGCCCCCGCGGACAGTCGCTTCGTGGTCGAAAGCGACGAACGTTTTAATCCGGCGGAATTGCCCGAGGCGGAAAACTGGCAAAGCCGCATTTACCCACCGGCCACCATATCCATGCTCACCACACTACGGAGTTCGCCATAAGTTTTCCAAGTGGCACCGTTGGTCCCCATGGTTCTGTCGGTCCGAACGGTTCCGGTGGTCCAGCCGGTTCACCGCCTTCCGGGCAACTGTCGCACCCTTGGGGGGCCCCGGGCGTAGGAAATCCATTCACCGATCAGACGGCCGGTAGCCAGCCTCCCGCCGGTTATCCTTTCCCGCCGCCCGGCTACCCGCCGCCACCCACAGCGACCGATCCATCGCTGAGAATGCTCGTGCCGATCGGCGTAAGTCCTTGGGCCATCGCCTCGGGATATCTCGGTTTACTCGTGCCGCTATGCGGAGTTACCGGCCCCTTCGCATTGCTTACCGGCATTCTTGCGTTGCGGCAAATCAGCAAAAATCCACAGATGGGCGGCCAAGTGCGTGCCTGGGTTGGTATCGTGCTCGGCCTCCTCGGATCGTTGATTTTTGTGTTTTTCCTCATCGGGTTCATCGGCTCCATGGCGAGGCGATAGTCCCACCCACGCGTCGGTTCCCTCATCGAGGAAACCAGTTTCTCGGGCGACTGGAGATTGGTTTCACGGAATGCGGTCGCTGATCGCTTCGCCGCCGCAGTGGGCGGTCGCAATCCGGCTGCCTAAACTTCCTCTATCTTCGCGGTGACTTGGATAGAGGAGACTGTCTGTGAGCGCGGTGGCGATATTGGGAGCGAGCGGAACGATTGGCGCGACGCTGGCTCGGCGATTGGCAGGGCAAGGTCGTACTCTGCTTTTGGTCGGGCGAAACGTGGCCAAATTGGAACCATTGGCGTCGGAACTCGGCCAGCCCATGGCGGCGGTCGAATTTTCCCGTTCCGAGTCGCTCGAGGAGGCGCTGCGGCATGGCTCCGAGTCACTTGGTGGACTGGCGGGTATCGTCAACTGTATCGGCTCGGTGCTGCTGAAACCGGCTCACGGCACTTCCGACGACGACTTTCGCGCGACTGTCGAAACCAATCTCTTCACCGCCTTCGCCGCCGTGCGGGCGGGAGCTCGCTTGATGAGGTCGTCCGGCGGCTCGATCGTGCTGTTCGCTTCGGCGGCGGCGGAAGTTGGAATTCAAAACCATGAAGCGATCGCGGCCGCCAAAGCGGGCGTGATTGGACTAGCTCGTTCCGCAGCCGCCACCTACGCCGGGAACAACCTACGAGTGAACGTGATCAGCCCGGGCTTGGTGCGTACCGAGATGACTCGGCGAATCTGGGAAACGCCCGCGAACGCCGCCGCCTCGACCCAGATGCACGCTCTCGGGAGACTCGGCGAACCGCATCACATCGCGTCGCTTGCGGCCTGGCTACTGGATGCCGAAAACGATTGGATCACGGGTCAAGTATTAGGTGTCGACGGCGGACTCGGCCATGTCCTAGCCCGACGGTAACACCGTTGGCCGATGGTAACGCAGTTGGCCGATCATCACATCTGTCGCCTAGTCGAGTCGACGATGCTCGATTTCGCGATCGGCTCTCAGTTCGTTCGAAACGTTTTTCCGGAGTCTTCCGATGGCGGCTTCACCTTCAACCGCATCCTCTTCACAGCGACTGGTTGATGACTTGCGAACTGCGGAGCGAGCGGCGACCGCCGACCATGC
>JBJTOW010000780.1:0-6188 GCA_046074805.1 Planctomycetota bacterium
GCCAAGGACGCGGCCCGGGGCGTGGATGGCACGTTCATGTGGTTCGCCGCCGAAGTGGGTGAATTAGCCGAGGCGCTGCGGTCGGGTACCGCCCAGGAACGCGTGGGAGAATTCGCCGACGTTCTGGCTTGGCTCGTGACGCTGGCCAACATCACGGGTATCGACCTCGCTCAAGCGGTCGCCGCCAAGTACGGCCACGGTTGTCCCGGCTGCCAGCGGTTTGAGTGCGTCTGTCCGATCGGGGGGAAGCCGTAGGTTGGAAACCTTCTGATCGGAACCGCGAAACTCGCCATTGCCTGAAACCGATCAAGCGGCCGAATCGACTCCCATCGAGTCGGCGGCCTTCAAGCGAACTCGCGATCGCCAACGAGCAGTGTTGGCCGGACGTGTGTATCAGCCGACAGTCCATTCGCCACCCGCCGGCTGGTGCGTTGTCCATTCTGAAATTCTGGGTACGACGGACTTCCTAGTCCGTCGCAGCACACAAGGCACGAGGGACTTGGGTTTTCGTTTCACCCAGTGTTGTCCCAAACTTCAGCTCCGACAACGCACTTGGTTCCCGCGTGTTGTTGCCCCAAAAACAAGCCTTGACCGAGCTTTAGCGTGCCGAGGCCGGAGCGTTCGCTGTCGCGCGAAGGATCAGACGGAAGCCATCCACATTCTCGCCGTCGGAAATCTTGCGGGAACGGAAGGCCGAACGGCAGTACTCGGGGTAGCTTTGCCAATTCCCGCCCTTCGTCACCTGGCGCAACAACGGATCGGTCGAATCGGCCGGCACTGTCTCCCGAGCGGGATGATAAATCGTCGACGTAAGCTCGGAGACGTTGCCATGCATGTCGTGCAGGCCCCACGGGTCCGGCGGATAACTGCCCACAAGCGCGATCACCGGGTTGCCGTCGTCCCAGACCTTGTGCGCATGCGCATACAGCCCCGACTGCTCATCCCGGAAAATCTGCACCGATGTGCCTGTTGTTCCCCGTTGCGGATTGCCGCTCGACTTTTCCGGCAACGCCGTGCTCTCGCGCAGCGACCGATCCGCGAAATTGCCGTGACGCGCCAGCAACGATGGATCGTCGCCGAACGAATATGCGGTCAGCGTTCCCGCCCGCGCCGCGTATTCCCATTCGGCCTCGGTGGGCAAGTCGTAAGTCCAGCCAGCTGGCGCCGTCAAGTTGTGACGGCCCACGAACGACGCGGCTGTCGATCCACCGTCGCTCGGCTTCCATGGCCGCCGCGGCAGCGGGTCATCATGCAAAAAATTAACGGGCTGCAACTTGTGCGTGCCCGTTGAAAGGTAGACGTGGCCCTTGTTCAACTCGAACACGTCCCGCCGCGTGAACTCGTACTTGGACAACCAAAAACCGGCGGGGATCTCGACGTCCACAAGCGTCTCGTCCGGTTGATGGCCAGCTGACTTCGGATCGCTGCCGATCCGCGTTTTCCCCGGCGGACACCAGCAAAAAACCATCCCTGACGGACTCACCCATTCCTCGCCCGGTTTCGTGCCCGGCGCCAGCGCTGTGGGTGGCGACGCGGGCGGCGCCGATGCGGGCGACTTAAGGAAGGACAAATGTTCGACGAGCGATCTCTTTGTTGCAGTCGGCCATTCCACCGGGAACTCCGGCCGATAGGGACCCTGATACGCGTGGTCGCCCAGCGACCATTCGCGCGCCGCCCCGAGATTGGCGAGGATCTCGTCGAGCGGTTTGGACGACGCCAGTTCGTCGGCGAATCGCCGAGCGAGCTTTGAAACGCCGTCCACGGGCGGTTCGAGCGTCTGGCCAAACTCGGCCGGATAGATCACTAAACTGTCCGGCGATACCGACCCAGTCGCGATCAGTGCCTGCGGCGTCTTCAGCCCGGGCCGCGGATAGCAGCCGTCGACGACCAGAATCTGGATCGCGCTGCCACCGCCGCTCATGAGCGTCAATGCCTGACGGACCGTCACATCCGCTTGTCCATCCAGTCGCAACAGCGCGTTGTCGGGAATGAACTTTGGATTGCCCGGCTGCGTCACCGGCACGGCGTAGCCTGCGAAGTACACCAGCGCCGTCCCCCGGTTCGGTATGCTCCGACCAAACTCGGTTAGCACCGCGCGGAGATTCGCGCCGGCGTTTTCCACGCGTGTGACTACGAAGCCGCGTTTCTCCAGCGAGTCGCCCACCAGTCGAGCATCGTGCGCCGGCGAAGCGAGCGGCGCCGATGCGGCATTCGCCGGATAAGCCGAGTTGCCAATCACCAACGCATGCCGGTACTCGGCCCGCACGGCCGACGGCACAAAGGCCAGTACCCACGCGCATAGCCAGCAGCCAGCCCACAGGCCGGTCAAGGACCATTTCCGGGGACCGGGCACAACGCAGAATCGTTCCAGGGTGCAGCCCGTTGGAGCCCACGCGAATCGCCACGCGACAGTCATGCGAGCACCTCGGACCACGGTCCGTCCTGCTTCAGCCCACTGGAGGTTAACAACCGATCCTTCATGCCAAAATGATCAACCGGCGCGCCGGCCGCATACAGGACGGCCGTGTAGAACTGAGCCAAAGTCGCATGTCCCTGCGCCTGATAGGTCGGCGCGTTGAGAAATCGATTACCAAGCTTCAGTCGGCCACCCAAGTTGCCAAGCACCACGAGCGGCCATTCGCCGGCCTGCGAGTGGTGCTCTTCGCCGTCACCCGTGTGGATGATCAAGGTGTTGTCCATCATCGAGCCGCCGCTTTCGGGAATCGCCGACAATTTGTCGACGAGCGTCGCCAGCTGCTCGGCGTGGAACTGCCGGATTCGCGCACGCGCCTTGCGGGCTTCGGTCTCGGACGGCGAGTTCGCGGGAAGCCGCAAGTCGCCGCAACTGTGCGCCAGGTCGTGTCCTTCCTTGTCCGTTCCGAGCGCTCGCCAAGTTGGACGATACGAGGCGGTCGAGATCGTGACGACATTCGTCAGACCGGTGATGAGAGCGGCGGCGGCAAGTTCGAAATGCGCTTCCAAACGCTTGGTCTCGACCATCGAGCCATGGAAATCTTGGCGACGCGGCGGAATCTTGGCGGGGTCGATCTCTCCCAACCGCGCTTGCCGCTTCCCCACGGACGCCACTCCCTCGGCGTATTGTTGCAACCGATGCGATTCCTCGTGCGGCAAACGCCGCGCCAGCTGGCTGGCTTGTTTGGCTAGGTGATCGAGCACCAAAGCTTGCGCACCAACCTCCGCGTCGCGTTCGGCGGCCAAGATCGTGCCGAAGAGCACGTCGTGCGCCAGCAGCGCATCTTGGAAATGCGGCACCTTCGAATTCGGCGATGCCGAGCACGAATAGAAGATGGGCGGCGCCTGCGCCGAAAGCTCGGTGTTGAGTCCCAACGCCACATGCTGATGGATGGCCGGTTTCGCTCGGGCGAGCGCGGCGTCGATTGTGATATCTTTCGGCCCGGACTGCGCTGGGTAGCAGCCTAGGGCGCCGAAACCGTTGCCGTGTCCGCCGCCGCATACGCGGCTTGAAAGCCCCGTCACAATCGTCAGACGGCTCAGATGACGGGCAAGCGGAGCGAGCGGCTCGGACAGGCTCACGCCCGGCGCCGTGAGCGGCTTGTCAATCAATGTTTCATTCGTGTTGACAGGAAATCCGCCGATCGTCGCGTGCGCGCCCTGCTTGCGTTCGATGCCGACCGGCTGGATATGCGAGGCGGCCAAGCCGTTGCCTTCGATCAGAAACACAAATCGCATCGGTTTCACTCCGGCGGCGTCGCCCGCCGCGCGGCACACCAGCGGCGCAAGGCAAGGCGCGATAGCGCCAAGCGAGACTGACTGGAGCAAACGGCGTCGATCGATCTCAAAGGCCTTGTTCATGGCATGATCCTCAGGGATGACATCACGGATCCATCGTCCGGTAAAGAAACGAATCGGAACTCAACAGCGAAACCACCAAAGCTTTGAAGCTGCCGCCAGCCATCACATAGGCTGATTCGGCCTCCTGCAGCGTTCGCGCGTCGCGGACTGTCTCGTTGCGGCCCAGGAAGTAACGAAACGCGTATCGCACAAACATCTGCTGTGGCCGAGGCGAACGGGCCAGCCGGTGGAGCATTTCCACCGGATGGGGCACGGGACCGTCCAGCGCAGGCTCGCCCGAACGGACAATGGCGCCAGTCGTGTCCACGGGCCGATGCAGTTCCCGCAGCCGGTACCGACCGAACCGGTCGTACGCCTCGAACGGCATGCCTAATTGGTTCATCCGGTCGTGGCACTGCCAGCAATACGCGTTCTCGCTGACCAGCTTGAAGCGTTCACGAAGCGTTTTCGCATTGTCTTCGGGGATGTTCGCGCAAACGGTCACCGGGATCTCGGGGACGGTGCCGCCGAGGAGGTGTTCGAGCACCCATTTGCCACGGCGCACCGGATCGGTTTCAAAATTCGTCGAGTGGGCTACGAGCCACGATGGCTCGGTCAAGATCCCCGATCGCTGCTCGGGTGGCAATTCGACCGGCGTGACTGCGCCGGGCGGATGCTTAAGGAGCTGGTCCTCGCGATACTTGAAGTCGGCCGGCAGATTGTAAAGCCGATGGACTTGCGGAGCGCGCGGTTGGACGTAGACAAATGTCGTGTTGTCGGTCAGCAGGCGCCGCAGCACATCTCGGTCTTCCTCGACGATCCGCGCGATCAACCGTTCGGTCGCCCAAACGAGCGCGTGGGGATTTTGCGGCAGGTTTTGCGGCACGCGGGCCTGGAACACGTCCACTGCCTTGCGGTAATCGAAGTATTCGTCAAAGAAGGCGAGCACGCGTTTGTTGGCCGCCACTCCCGGCGAGTCGCCACCCAGGATGTTTTTCACGAGCGCCGCCACCTCCGCGCGGGTCGCCAACTCGGCGCTGGCGTCCTTTTTCGCTTGTTGCAACGCGGACGGAAGCGTGCTGGCCGGCTGGCCATCGAACAGCGTGTATTCCAAACCGGTCAGGATCTCCGCTCGCGAGAGCCGCCGCCGTCCATGCGAGTCGAGCGGTCCGGCTCCGAGTTCGACGCGGAACATGCTTTCGGGCAACAGCAGCGGCGCGAGCAACACGCCGCGTCCCGCTTGCAGCCGTCCATGCGCCTCGGCCACTCGGTCGTAGAGCTCGCGGAGCGAAACGAGTTCGTCGTCTTTCGCCGGCCGCTCGAGCGCGAACTGATACGCTTGTTGCACGCCCGCCGCGAATTCCTCGGGCGTTGGCCCGCGATCGGAACGCAAAAGCGGCAGCGACCAGGACGGCACCGCCACTCCTTTGACAGGCTGAACGACTCCGTCCCGCAATTCGACGTTTGTCCATTGCTTGACGACCTGGGTCGCGTTCCGCACCAGGATTTCCGTCGCCGACTCGTCGACGGCATAGGCGATCCCGTAGTCGCTGATCTGTTGTCGCGGGAGCATCGAGAACGGCTGCACGGCCCGCGGGAACTTCGCGGCATAGACGCCGGGCCGCTTGCGCCATACCCGCACCGAAGTCGCCGGGGCTGGATGCGGCTCTTTTCCAAACAGGTCGCCATGCGGCACGTAGTTGGCAAAATTCGGCCACGCGAGTTTGTTGTCGACATAGTGGCCGGCGGAACGCAGCGAGTCCGCAATCCAGTCGACCACGGCGCGTCGTTCCGCATCCGTAGGTTGCGGCTCCTTGGCGGGCGGCATCAACCGCAATTGCAACTGATCGCGGACCGCCGCCCAGGTATCCGGGGCCGCATCGCCAAAGGCGGCGATTTTCTGGAACGAGAAGCCGGCCTCCTTCGACTGGTCGTCATGGCACGCACCGCAATGCCGCGCGAAGAACTCCCGCGGGTTGGCGGCGGCCGCCGTTCGTGACACAAGTCCACCGGCCACGATTTCGGTCCACACCATCGCGAACGCGATCAGGGGCAACCAGGCAAGGTAACGCTGGCTTCGCCGCACAGCGGTCGATGAGGAACGATGGGCTGACATAAGGCGGCACCCTCGCGTAACGTCGCAACCGAGCCTGGTATCGCAACCGGGCCTGGTATCGCAACCGGGCCTGGCACTGCAACCGGGCATGGCACTGCAACCGGGCATGGTATGGCAACCGGGCATGGCACGGTTCATTGGGGAGACTCAATGCGGTACAGGAACGAGTCCGAACTGAGCAGCGACGCGACGAGCGTTTTCATGCTGCCTTGCGAAGCAACATAGGCTTGATGGGCTTCGCGGAGCGTGCGCGCGTGGC
>JBJTOW010000781.1:0-5126 GCA_046074805.1 Planctomycetota bacterium
GAGGCGGACGGCGTTGGGGATGCGGACGATGCTCTCGAAGCCAACGGTGATGTGGACGCGAGCGACGCGGTGGACGCGGGCGACGTAGCGGATGCAGGCGATGCCGTGAACGCAGGCGACGCGGTGGACGCGGGCGATGCCGTGGAAGCGAGCGGCTCAGCGGAAGCGGGCGACGCTGCGGAAACAGGCGATGCCGTGGAAGCGAGCGACTCTGTCGAGTCGGAGCGTATCGCGGGCGAGGCTGCTGGCGGTGATGTCTCGGAGGCGGGGACTGGCGACGCGGCGAAGGTGGCGAAGAAGTCATCGATCTTCAGTTGCTTGCCGCTCGACGTTTACATCGACTGGTTGGGGAGCAATATCGTTGATCTAGCGAGTGACGACCCCGAGTTAGAAACGCCAGCGTTGAGGATGCCCAAGCAGTTGCCGGAGGCTTGGCTCAGCTACGGCTTGAACGCGGCGAACTGGAAAGAGGCGGTGCGGACGATCTCGCGTCGGTTCCGCTGGCTGGAGAGCACCGCTTCCGCGATGCGCCGCGACTGTCGGCGCTTCGTGGCGGATTCGAGTCCGCCGCCCGGATAGCCGCGCGTCCGAGTGGGCCTCTATTCCCGCGCGCTGATCAAGCGGGACGCGGCCCAACGCAGCCGCAAACTGACGCTCGAACGCCCCTCCAAAAAAGCTGTCGGCGAACAGCTCCCGGGTTCGCTGCGCGCTGTCGGGCTTCCGAGACACGAAGCCGCTCACGCCGCCCCTTCTGCTGTGGGGTGTCGCGTTAATTGAGGCAAGCTTTCGGCGTGCTGAAGCCCGTTCTCGCCTCTTCGTCGCGTCGGTGGCAGGTTTAGCACCGCCGTGGGCCTCTCAAACGCCATCGACCACGCCTGAAATCTGCGTGGATTCAGGCCTCGCTGCACGCGGCCTCGGGCCAAACACAATCCAAAAATAGACTGTCTCTTTTTGATGGCGTTTTTTTCCGGCGGGCTATTCGCAGGCGGCTCGGAGCTTCGGCGGCGTGGGATGCGAGCCTCGCAAACTGTTTTCCAGTAACAACTTCAATTCCGGATCGGCAGCTCCATTGCCAGCGCTGGGGAGGCGGCCAAGTCAGCAGCATCAGGTCGCTTGCCTTGAGCGTCATCGGCCAAGCCGGTCATCGCATGCCTTCCGAAAAACCGCCCGCCCTCCCGAGCAAGCCACAGTAGACAGTCTATTGCCCCTTTCGAAGCGGCACGGCGGCTGAGCAGCCGAGCGTCGGAGAAACGACCCAGCAGCCAAGCGGCTGGGACGTCAAGCGGTTAAGCAACGCTGCGGCCAACCGGCGGCGTACAGGCCAAGCGGCGGCGTGGAGGCCAAGCGGCGGCTTGGCGATGGCGGGACTATGGCGAGACGATGGCGCGAAGACGAGCAGCCGGAGCGACTCCGCGGGACGGCACTATCCAAGTTGGGCTACTCGCAGTCGGCTCCCAGCGAGTCTGCTCAACTTCGGCGAGGGCACGCCACCAAACCGTCAACTTCACCCACCGATCGCGTCGCCCCAAAGGACGGTACGCAAACCGCGTCGTGCATCCAAAGCCAACCCGTCACACACGCAGACTCGCTACGCAACCTGACTCGTCACGAACCATGACTCGCCACGAACCATGACTCGCCACGAACCCAGACTCCTCATGCACCCTGCTCGCTTAGCGGAATACGCGGCGCGTCGCTCCACAAATCCTCGATGCGGTAGAAGTCACGCATTTCGCGGTCGAAGAGATGAATCACCAGATCGCCGTAATCGAGCACGATCCAACGGCTGTCCTGGTAGCCGTCGATGTGCAACCGTTTCTCGCCGAGCTGCTTTTGGAGCAGGTCGTCGATTTCGTCGGCGATGGCGCGTAGCTGCCGGCCACTCTTGCCGGTCGCCACAACAAAAAAGTCGAACAACGCGGTGCGCTTATGCAGGTCCAGGATCATCACGTCGGTCGCTTGGCTGTCGATCGCCAATTTGGCGATCGCTCGCGCCCGACTAAGACTGGCCACCGACGAGCGTTCACGCGTCGAATCCGATGTTGGGGAAGCCACTGCGGCGCCGCTGGCGGATTCCCCGCCACCGACGGTTGCGGCCTGTTGCTCCATCGCGTCTTGCCGCGAACTCGCTTCCTGAGTGGAAGCGGTCCGCTCACTGGCTAACGCGACGGATTCCTGGACGCGTTCCTTGTTGTCTTCCCCCAATGACACTGGTGACTTCGCCACGCCGGACCTTTCTTAGGTGATCAATTACAGGATGCCGAGGGCGATCAGGCTATAGCGAACCACCAAACCCGCGACCACGACACTCACCATGCTCATCAGTTTAATGAGAATGTTCAAGCTGGGGCCCGAGGTATCTTTGAACGGATCGCCGACCGTGTCGCCGACGACCGTCGCCTTGTGGGCTTCCGTTCCCTTGCCGCCATGGGCCCCGCCTTCGATATGTTTCTTGGCGTTGTCCCAGGCGCCGCCGGCGTTCGCCATGAAGACAGCGACGCAGAAGCCGGTGGTCAGCGACCCGACCAGCAGCCCCATGACGCCGGCCACGCCGAGCAGCAAGCCGATGACCACGGGAGCGGCCAGGGCCAGCAGCGACGGCAAGACCATTTCCCGTTGGGCGGCCTTGGTGCTGATCGCGACCGGGGCCGCGTAATCGGGCTTCGACGTGCCCGCCATGATTCCCTTGTTCTCGCGGAACTGGCGGCGGACTTCCTCGACCATACCCTTCGCCGCGCGTCCAACCGCCTTCATCGTCAAGGCGCAGAAGAGGAACGTCGCCATGCTGCCAAGGAACGCGCCGACCAGCACCAGCGGGTTCATCACCGTTACGTCATAATACCGCATGTAGTCGGCCATCGTCGCCTTGCTGGCGAACACCAACCGGCTCTGTGTTTCCAACTTGGCGATCAATTCCCCCGACAAAGCCGTGCCGTCCGCGACCGCCGAGAATTCCTTGTCGCCCCGGCCGCCGATGATCAGCATCGCCTCGTTGGCGCGAGCGGTCTCGCCGACTTTGACGGCGAACTGGGCGCCCACCTTCACGACGTCGCCGACTTTGGCGCTGGCAGTCGCGACCGAGTCGGCCCAGCGGTCGAACCCGACCCGCACTTCTTCCACGTATGCGGCGAGCAGCGCGAGCGCCGTTAGGGCGGCCGAACCGATCGCGAACCCCTTTCCGGTCGCGGCTGTGGTGTTGCCGAGCGCGTCGAGCGCGTCGGTGCGTTCACGGACCAGCGGTTCCAATTCGGACATCTGGGCGTTGCCGCCCGCGTTGTCAGCGATCGGGCCATAGGCGTCGGTCGCCAACGTGATTCCCAGCGTGCTCAACATGCCGACGGCGGCGATGCCGACGCCGTAGAGGCCCATCGCGAAAACGTTCGGGTCGGCGAAATCCCAGTTCGCGCCGAAGCCGAACGAGATAATCGTGGCGGCCGAAGTGATCACGACCGGCGCCCAGGTGCTCAACATGCCTTCCGCGATGCCGCCGATGATGACGGTCGCCGGGCCCGTCAACGCTTGGTCCGCCAATTCCTGCGTCGGTCGGTACTCGTTGCTGGTCGAGTATTCGGTCCACTTTCCAATCAACCAGCCGGCGATCAAACCGGCGATGACGCACAGCGAAACCGTCCAGTGGTCCGGCATCAGCCAGTAGGCGAGGCCGACCGAGGCGCCGATGATCAGGATTGTGGACAGGTTGATGCCGCGAGCGAGTGCCGCGAGCAGCGTCCGCTGCGTGGCGTCTTCCTCGGTCCGAACCGCGTACATGCCGAAGATCGAAAGCAGCGTGCCGACGCCGGCGATCGCCATCGGGAGCAGAATCGACTTGAGCTGTTCGGCTTCGGTCGAGAACGCCGCTACGCCCAGCGCGGCGGTGGCCAGCACAGCCCCGCAGTACGATTCGTATAGGTCGGCGCCCATGCCCGCGACGTCGCCGACGTTGTCGCCGACGTTGTCCGCGATCGTGGCCGGGTTTCGCGGGTCGTCTTCCGGAATGCTGTGTTCGACCTTGCCCACCAAGTCGGCGCCGACATCGGCCGCCTTCGTGAAAATACCGCCGCCGACGCGGGCGAACAAAGCTTGGCTGCTGGCGCCCATGCCGAAGCACAGCATCGTCACCGTGATTTCCAGCAGTCCCAGGTGTTCAAACCCGAGCATCGGCCAGACCCAGTAAAGGAAGCCGAACCAGAGGGTGATGTCGAGCAAGCCGAGGCCGACGACGGTCAAACCCATCACGGCTCCGCTGCGGAAAGCGATTTGCAAGCCTTGATTGAGCGACTTGCGGGCACCCGCCGCTGTGCGGTTGCTCGCCTGCGTGGCCGTTTTCATTCCAAACCATCCGGCCAGCCCTGAGAAGAAGCCACCCGTGAGGAACGCGAACGGCACAAAGTTGCTCTGCACCTTCAGGCCGAAAGCGGCGATGGCAAGCAACACGAAGATCACGACGAAGAACGCCGCGACCACCTTGTATTGCTGCTTGAGATACGCGTTGGCGCCTTCGCGAACATAACCCGCGATTTCAATCATCCGCGGCGTGCCAGCGTCGGCCGCCATCATCGTCTTGTAGAACAGCCAAGCTTGCACGAGCGCGGCGATCGAGGCGAGTAGCGAGATCGCCCAAACCAGTACCACGGTGCCGCCCGCGTCGCCACCCGTTGCGGCAGCGCCCGTTGCGGCGGCGCCGCCTGCGGTTTCTTGAGCCATCGCGAGCGCGGGCAGGAGTGTGGTGGCAGCGATGGCCGCTACGCCGCCCAGTCGGACGAGCCATGGCGACCACTGGCCGCTGACTCCATGTTCCGAGTTGCTGCCCAACATGGCCGCAATACTCTTCGACGCGGGGGCCGCCGAGTGGCCCTCCGCAGACGTGCCTTGGAGTGGAAGGTGGGGGCGAAAGCGGACAAGTGGAGTTGTTCGCGGTCTCTCGGCGGGCATAGTTCAAGCTCCTGGTTTCTCACGGGAGAGCTCGAAGTGGCCACGCTTGCCGAAGTCACGCCGCGGCGTTACAAGTACCGCAACCGCTCCGCGTAGTCATATCGAGAACCCGTTTGAGCGGGACATTGTTTGCGAGTTCATTCACCGCAGGCTTGCGGAAATGTAGGGTGGATGCGGCGACTCTGTCAATCGTC
>JBJTOW010000782.1:0-4165 GCA_046074805.1 Planctomycetota bacterium
CGCCAAGTCGCCGTAGATATCCTCCGTATTGAAGTTGCCGGAATCGAGATTGACCGCGAACCACGGGCTTTTCACATCTTTGACGAACGCCAGCAAGCCTTCCGCCGTCGCGGTCGGACCGCCATGGTTTTCGAGCGCCAAAAAGACGCCGTGTTGACCCGCGTAGTCGCAGCATTCCTCCAACCCGGACACCATTAGCCGATGCGACTCTTCGGGCGACGAGCCCGGTTTGGCATGGCCCGCGAACACCCGGATCACCGGCGCGCCGAGGATCTCCGATTAGTCCACCCAGCGTTTCACAAGCGAGATTTGCTCGTCGCGTTTCGGCCCCGCCGCATGGCCAAAGTCGTTGCCGACGGCGGTGCCGCTGACGTCGAGCCCCAGCTCGAAGCACAGTTTCTTCAGGCCGCGCAGGTAGGCCGGCGTCACTTCCTTCGGGAAGTAATACGACGTAAGTTCGGTGCCTTCCAGCCCCATCGCCGCGCAGTCGCGCACGAAGTCTTCCAACTTGAGCGAGGCATTTTTCCCGGAGAGCAGGTCGCGGTAGCTGTAGGCCGCCAAGCTGAACTTGAACTTGGCCTTGCCGTTGCGGGCGATCGGCTCAATGGCCGCCGCGAACCGATCGGACACCGCCACGCCCGCTGCGGCCAGTCCTCCGGCCAACACGGCGCGACGCGAAAGAAGATGATCCATGGTGAACTCGCTGGGAAAGAGGAAAAACGCGACCGCGCACAATGCGACCGCGCACAAGGTAGCAACGACGCGCGGCCGGGAAAAGCTAGGTCGTCGGCAACCCGCTTGGAGTGCGGCGAGCGTCGTATTCCCAGAAAGCGACGCACACTGCCGCTTGGTCAACTCAATAATCTCTCGTTGCCACGCCGTGCATCCGTCCTTCGAATTCTTTTCACGACACCCATGGCGACGGACTACGAAGTCCGTCGTCCCAGAAAACTGTGAAGCAACAAACGCAAGGGACGCTTATTCGATTTCGTGGACAGCCACAAGGTTTTTCGCGGTCGGGACAAACTCCGAACCGGTGATGTAAACGATGTTGTCGCCGCGGCCAAGCCCCGCCTCGCGGGTCGCCCAGGCGGCCATGAATTCGCGGAGCTGCGGACCGTGGTGCGTCGGCGCGTTGGGAACCGGAACGAATCCCCAAAAGAGCGACATGCGCCGCAAAGCGGCCTCATTGTCGCTCACGCCCACGATCGGCGTCCGCGTACGATGCTTCGATAGCACCCGGGCGGTGCCGCCAGAGCGGGTCGCGACAACCATCAGCTTCGCGTTGAGTTGGTCGGCGATCGCCACGGCGCCCGAGACCACCGCGGCGGTCACGGCGGTGACGCCCGAGTGTTCGGCGAGCGGTGGCGGGGTCGTCGGACGCTCGCCCAACATCCGCTCGGTCGCCCGCATGATGCGGCTCATCATCGCGACCGCTTCGCGCGGGTAGTCGCCAATCGCGGTCTCGCCGGACAACATACAGGCATCGGCCCCGTCAAGAATCGCGTTCGCCACGTCGCTGACCTCGGCCCGAGTCGGCCGCGTCGAGCGATGCATGCTGTCTAGCATCTGAGTGGCGACGATCACCGGCTTGGCGAACCGCTGGCAAGCGCGGATGATCCGCTTCTGCGCCACAGCCGTTTCCGCGATGTCGATCTCCACGCCCAGGTCGCCCCGTGCGACCATCACGCCATCGCTGGCGGCGACGATGTCGTCGAGTCGTTCGAGCGCCTCGCGTTTCTCGATTTTGGCGATGACAAGGGCCGTGGACCCACGGGCCGCCATCATCACCTTCAACGCCCGGATTTCGTCGGGCGAGCGGACGAAACTCAGGCTGATGAAATCGATCTCCTGGCTCGCCGCCCAGTCCGCATTGGCGACATCCTCGCCTGTCATGGCGGGCACGCTCAACGCCACGCCCGGCAGATTGATCCCTTGGCGGCTACGGATCGAGCCGCTCGCAGTCACTCGACAGACGGCCGAGTTCACCGTTTTGGAGGCCACTTCCAAACCAACCGTGCCGTCCGCGAGCATCACCGTGTCGCCGACCCGCAGCTCGTCGATCAGCCGGGCGTAGTTACTCACCAGCCGCGTGGGCGAATCGGAGCGGTCACCGCGAACGAACGTCAGTTCGCTGCCCGTTTCACACCGCAACGGGTCCTCGGGCAGTTCGCCCAGACGGATCTTTGGTCCAGCCAAATCGACCAGGATTCCGACGGGGCGCCCGAGAGCTCGACTGACCGCGCGGATATCGGCGACGACGGCGGCCTGCTTTTCCGGTCCTCCATGCGCCATGTTCAACCGGAACACATTGACGCCCGCCAAAATCAGCTCCCGCAGTTGTTCCGGGGCGCGACACGCCGGCCCGACCGTCGCCACGATCTTGGTCCGCGAGTTCGCCAGGCGGGACGAAACGGCCGTCGCCGATGGCGTGTCAGGGTAGTTCGATTTCGCGTTCATACGGAACTTCCTTAGAACAGGCGGCTGAACGCGGCGCGGTAGGCCGCTTCATGCCGGGGAAACAAATCATCGAACGCTCGATCGTCCGCCGCGCCGCGTTGGAACCGCCGCTTCGGAAACACCGGCATCGTCAACCCAGTGACCTGCTCGACGCCGCGGCGAACGATTTCACCCTTGAGCGCGTACAACCGTTCGTGGTTCCAATGCGTCAATTCGATGAACGGAATTCCTTCAGCCACGTCGATCACGTTGGGCAGAGCGAACGGACTGAAGCCCGTAAAGCCGCAGTGGCGAGCGGGCGCGTAGCTGCGAACATGTCCACGGCTCTGGCCGCCCGAGTAGACGAGCGAATGCTTGATCGCCTGAACGCCCCAACCTTCTTGATACAGCATCAGGTTGTTCAGCACGCTGCGAATCGTCAGTTCAGGGTTGTCCTCAATCGGATAATCCTTGAGGTTCTCGTCCCCGCCATCGCCGTCGACCAGGAACTTCCCATCGGGATAACGCGCACGGATTCCCCGGCATAACGCCAACCCCATGGTCGCGGCTTGCACGTCGAGCGGCTTGAAATCCTCGATCACCTCGATCGCGCGGCGGAAATCCAGTTCGGCCCGAGGCACATCGATGACTTCCAAGACCCATTCGATGTCCAGCTGTTGGACGAAACGCCAAGCCTGCTCGGCGTCCGCTCCGCAGCCGTCAACGCTGAGTGTGAACGCTTTGAGCCGCGCTGGCGATTGACCGAGGCTGAGCAACACGTGATGCAGCACGGCGAGCAGCGCGCCGCTATCGATGCCGCCCGAGAACAGCACGCCGATCGGTTCGCGATGGTCGATCGTCTCCAGCCAGCGTCGGCATTCCTCGGCGAGCGTCCCGATGTAAGCGGCTCCGATCGCCTCCAGATCCGCAGGCAAACGGTTGCGTCGCGGAGCGAAAAAACGAGTGTAAATCGGATTGGGATCGGGGCA
Organism: Planctomycetota bacterium; assembly: GCA_046074805.1. Classification (GTDB taxonomy): domain Bacteria; phylum Planctomycetota; class Planctomycetia; order Pirellulales; family Pirellulaceae; genus CAIXSC01. The sequence continues at coordinate 3,429 of JBJTOW010000782.1, forward strand.
GCCGAGCAACGCGATTTCCACTAAATGATGCGCCGGCACCATTCGCGAGTACGAGGGATGGAACTGGTCGGCCAGCCCCTCGCGGGCCAGGAACGCTTGCAACTGATCGATCCGTTCCGCGACCACCAGCAACGGGCCTGACGCCTGTTTGGCGAGGAAGTAGCGAAGCGGCCGGCCGATCGACCGCGCCATCCGCACGGTGTGGCCCCGTTTGGCGACGATCGCGTACTGTCCATCGATCGAACGCACCCGCTCCACATCGCCTGACGCTACGGCCTCGATGGCCTCGTCGGCGCTCATGTTCAACAACACGTTGCCCGCCGGCTCCACAAGGTTCGCCAGCCGTTCGACAGGTTGATAGGTGTACATGCGGCGGATTGTAGCAATCCGGTCAACTGTCCGCTGCCGAGTCGGCCGGGTATGCCGCGAGCGCGGGCGGAAAACACGCAGCGCGAACGCGGCAATCGAACCGCTGGATTGACCACGGCAACGTGGTGACGCATCATGGCGTTCCCATTCGAACGGTGATCGCTGGCGGGCGATCCGCCCCTAAAGGCGAAAGCCGGTCGGATTTCGGTCCTTCCCTCTTTGTTTCGTAAAAGGCCAGCGTTCCATGGCGAATTCTTCTAGCTTCGAGGCGCCCCATCCCGGCTCGCCAGCCATGCCGCGATGGTCGACGAATGAATTACCGCCCGCGCCATTTTTCACGTGGCGAAATTGGGTGGCGATGATCGGAC
>JBJTOW010000783.1:0-5564 GCA_046074805.1 Planctomycetota bacterium
TGCTCAGTTGCCTCTCGCCACTGATACCGCTGTTCCCTGCCGCCCTGTTCACACCAACCAAGCGTTGTGTTCCCGTTGGCGAATCCGTGTCGGCAACCGGATTGGTTTCGAGCGCTGGATTGGTTTCGAGCGCTGGATTCGTTTCGAGGTCTGGGCTCGCCATGTCATCCGTGGTCGCCGAGCTCTCGGAATGCCTCCCACTGAATGGACTGGCGCCGGTGGCGAGCGGGGCTGAACCGAGTGTCGAGCCACCGGATGGGCGATTCGCGTCGGTGCTTGATCAGCCCCGGTACGCGCAAGCCCATTGGGGATTGTTGTTCGTCGATGCGACAACGGGCGAGACGCTGTACGCGATGAACTGCGACAAGCTGTTCGTGCCCGCTTCGGTCACCAAATGTTTTTCGGTGGCCGCGGCGCTCGACGCGCTCGGGGCCGACCATCGGTTTGAAACACCGGTGAGGATGCGCGGCGCCCGCGATACGGACGGCGTGATTCGCGGCGATTTGATTTTGGTCGCTAGCGGCGATCTTACGATGGGAGGCCGCACGCTGGCCGATGGTTCGATCGCCTTCCATGACAACGATCACACGTATGCGAACGGTTCCCGCGAAACGCGACTTACCGAGGTCGATCCGCTCGCGGGCCTGAATGAACTGGCGCGGCAGATCGCGGCGGCTGGAATCCGTCGAGTCGCGGGCGACGTATTGGTCGACGACCGGCTGTTCGACAAAGCGGAGGGGTCGGGAAGCGGTCCGGGGCGAATCACGCCGATTCAGATCAACGACAACCTGATTGATTTCACGATCACGCCCGACGCGCCTGGCAAGCCAGCGAAGGTCGAATGGCGGCCGCGCAGCGCCGCGTTGAACGTGGAAACCCGTTTCCAGACCGTGGAGAAGGGAGGCCAACTGGTGACTTGGGTCCGCGATCTGGGCCAGGGCCGCTTGCACGTTCATGGCCAAATTCCCGCCGAACATGCTCCCGTGGTTCGCGTGCATGAGGTGGCCGACGCGGCATCGCATGCCCGCTGTTTATTGATCGAAGCACTCGAACGCCATGGGGTGTCGGTCGAAGCCGCCAAGCTTGCCGATAACCGCCCCGAGGCGTTGCCGCCGAGCGACCAGGTCGCCACGTTGCCGAAAGTCGCGACGCTCGTTTCTCCCCCATTCTCGGAGAACGCGCGGTTGATTCTCAAGGTGAGCCACAATCTCCACGCGAGCACGTTGCCGCTCCTGATCGCGAGCAAAAATGGCCAGCGGACAATGGCCGACGGATTGCGGCGGCAAGGCGAATTCCTGTCGCGCGCGGGACTGGATAAAGCCCAGTTGTCGTTCGCCGGCGGAGCGGGCGGCGCGCGAGCCGACCATGTCACGCCGCGCGGCACCGTCCAGTTGCTCCGGCACATGCGCGGCCGCCCCGACTTCACGGTCTACCGCCGCGCCATGCCTGTGCTTGGCGTCGACGGAACGCTCGCCAGCAGTGTCGCCGCGGGAAGTCCAGCGCGTGGTTCGGTACAAGCGAAAACCGGCACGCTAAGCTGGGATAATCTGCTCAGCGGTGGCTCGTTGCTGACAAGCAAAGCTTTGGCCGGATATCTGACGACGAAGAGCGGCCGTGAAGTGGTTTTCGCCGCTTTCGTAAACAACGTGCCGCTCCGCGATGGACTCGACAGCCGAGCGGTGGGGCGCGACCTCGGACGCATCTGTGAACTGATGGTGGAAGCCACTCCATGAGCGCACGATGAACGCGCCCTCAAACGCATTGTGGAACGCCTATCGGCTCACGACCTATTTTGCGGGCGAAGAGGACAAACCGCGTCGCTTCGCGCTTCGCGTTGGCCACTGTCACCCCGACCTGGATCGTTGGCTCGCCGAGCATGGAGTCAACGACTGGGCCTTCATCACCGCCTTCAATCCTTTTTCAACGCCTCGCTCCGTCGCCGAAAATGAGCTTCGACAGCGGCAACTCGAAGGACGCCTGCGGGAACTTGGGATCACCTTCTTGCCAGGGGAAGGGGTTGCGGACGATGGCGGTTGGCCCGCCGAACCGAGTTTCCTCGCCTGCGGAATCGCCGAGGAAACCGCCGTAGCGTTGGGCCGCGACTTCCACCAACACGCCATCCTGGCTGGCCGCCGCGGCGAACCCGCTCGGCTTATCGCGTGTGAACCGCCAGTCGCGGACAATTCCCTGTAGTCGTTTCGCTTAGGGCCCCATCAACGCAAAACCGTGCTGGCGCCCTTCAAGCACGCTCCACGTCGACTCTCCGGCTCCACACTTTGGCGATCTGTTCCTCGACCCGATACGGGTCTGATGGAACGTGGGCTTTTGAGCGATGCCTGCGTTTAGGCGAGAGCGACTTCGGCAGGAACGAATCATGACCGCCCCGGCATCAGACGGGCTTTTCCGATTTTTTTCCGCTCGCTGTCGGGTTTATCGACTGAAATCGTATTTCCTGGCCAACGGAACAACGACTCCCAAGTTCCGCCAACGCACCCATGGAGCGGTCAGTGGCACCCGGGGCACCTCACTCCGTGCGACATTGCGCCTTGGACCGGATTGGATATTGATTTTCGTCTCGGAAACCTTAACTCACCCCACACAACCGACATTCAATGTGCGACACGCAACACCCGATCAACGTCGTTTCCCGCGAGACGCTTTTGGAATTCGCCGCCATTATGCCGATCGACGGCTGCACCCAGAAGACAACCGATGAAATCAGACGATTAGTTTCCGAGTCGGCGACAACCGAACAATTGCGACTCGCCTGCCGATTGGACCTAGACGTCTTAAGCCACGATGCGAAAAAGAACATCTCAAATGCAGAAGATGGTACTAGTAAATTATCCGAGAAAATCACGTCCGTAACCGAGCGTGTTATAGGCGCTGAAAGGGACGCAGCGAACGCGAAGACCATTTTTCATGCGCTAACAGCTATTTTTAGCATAGCCATTGTAATTGGCGCCATCTCCGGTTTTTCGGCTTACTCGCAGAACCAAGCGAGTCTTCGCGAGAGCCGGGAGAGTCTAGAAGCGATGCGTAAGTCCGAACGAGAGGCGAGGGATTTCAAGGGACAAATTGACTCTCACTCGCGATTGTCCGAGATTATCGTTTTTCGGAGAGTTATCGATGAAGCTCGTGCAGAATTACCCGGAATATTCGCTGACAGCATTTCAGATCCGCAGATACGTCGACTCACAGAAATATCCGAATTCTTTAAGAGCATAATAGCGCAAGGGTCGTTTGTTGATGAAAACTCCAAACGTCGCCTAAATTTTATGCGCAGTTTTTTTGATCAGATTGTCAAATATGGAAAACTGAAATCCATTGACATCAAGTCTCTTGAGAATAATGCTAAAGATTTTGAAATTTTGCTCAATGAAACGACTTCGGAAGTCACAGCACCTAACGACGATCGCCAGCATTTCTTCGAGAATGAGTTACCCGGGTATATTAGCAATATCATTGGCGTTATCAAAATTCGAATCATAAAGGACCAACTAGGGCCTGAAAAACCTAAAAACAATCTCGATTCACTTTTTGAATCGGCAGACAGATTATTTATTGACGCATCTGAGCGGCATCCAAAATTCGCCAACCCTCACTCGAATCGCTCCGTAGTCGTCAAGTACAGATTCATAGATTCACTTAAAGACGAACTGAGTCAGTACACCGACGACGAATTAGAGGGTTTGATCAAGCAGTGCGAAATACGGATAGAAGAAGGCTATAAACACCTAGACGAGGCCACTAGATGTGAGCCGACGGGAGTTATGCAGTCTGTTATTTCCAACAACAGGGCGGACTGGCAGCTTACGCTTGGGAGGATTCTCTTATCAGCGATGGACAGGCCTAATCTGAAAACACAAGGCAAAGCCAAAGCCGCATACGAAAAGGGAATGCAATGGATTCTGCAGACGAAAACCATGCCTAACATTGACCCCGTTATTCTCGTCACGGAAGCGGAGTTTGAGTGCATGGCAATCGCCTTGAGAGTCCCTAATGAAAACGACGTCAAATATGAAATGAAACTCAAAAAAATACTCGCGTTGCTCGCTTCGGCGGTCGATCACGGCTATAAGGGATTCCCGTCCACCAAAAAAGAACTGTCCAAAACATTCAATAATAAGGACCGAGAGTGGTGGCACTTTGCAATAGAACAAGCTAAGGACAATGGGAACAATTCCTACGGCGACGATCTGCTAAAGGCCGCGTACCGCGGCACATGACGGACCGTTCACAGTGGCAATCGATGATCGACGCTGGGACAACTTACTGGCCGCTCTGTGCATGTAATCGACGATCGATTGCCATGATCCATCATTTCAAACCGCGGGTGGCGATCAGGCGGTCGAGTTCCTCGCGGAGCTTGCCGAGGATTTCGTCGCAGCCACGCAGGTTGGTATTGGACGTGGTTTTTTGTCCGATTCGTTCCATTCGTTCGATTCGTGGTACATCAATGACACCCTGAGTTCTGCCGGGAAAACAAGAAGATTGGTTTACCACGAATCGCTCGAATCGCACGAATAATGGCAAGCAACCGGCTTCGCAAATCGAGATAGGGTGTCTGTCGATCTCAAGCGAGGGCCGTGACTAGTTTGTCGCTGCGTAGCCCTTGGTTGGGCTTCTTGAAGTTGTGCTTTTCCGCCGTGCGACGGACTTCCTATCCCAGGGCTTTCAAGGTGTCGGCGTCCGCGTCATTTTCAGTATTTTACCCGTGGAAACGTGAGTTTTTCGGCGAGTTCGTGGAGGCTTGTCGACTTTCTTCTTGGGGCCTCGGTGGCTTTTCAGGTAACGCTTGATATCGATTTTTCGGCTTAGGTCGCGGAGGAGCTGTGCCAGATCTTCGGGGGTATCGCCCAGCAGTTCCGACCAGTACTCGTCGTCCAGCACGACCAGCATGCCATCAGTGAAACGGGAGACTTCCACCGACAGCGCATGATGGCTGACTTCTTTCACCAACACTTCGTTGTGCTCCGCATACAACGACGCGAAGATGACCTGCCGGATATTGAACGCCATCAGCGCGATACAAAACAAAAACAAAGCCGCTTGCGGAGTACCGATCGAAGCCAGTTCGCAAGTCAACGTTGTGGTCACGTAGTAGAAGCCCGTTTCCTCCTCCCAACGAAGTCGATAGACATCTGCGATCGCCTGGGCGGCGACCGTTTCGGGCAGGTTCGTCAGCAGATGAATCACGCCATCGCCGTCGCGAGTTTGTTGAGCCAACTCGACTGTGATTCGTCTCATTACCAAGGCGTTGGCAGTGTCGTGCGTCTTGATCTTTTGCTCGTAGAGTCAGCACAGCAAACGGACACTTTCGGATGTACTTGTTCAGCAGCTTGCAATCACTCATCGAATCTGCGTCCTTGCGTCAAAAAAACCCGCGTCCTCGCGGTAAGCTGGAAACGATGCCGGGAGATAGCAAAAATCCGGACACCTTGAATGCCCTGGACTGGGAAGTCCGTCGTACGGCAGAGTATGCCGTCGTACACTGGGCAACGGATGGGGACAGCGCGCGTTAGATGACAACATATATATAGATATAGACAAATACACACACA
>JBJTOW010000784.1:0-3208 GCA_046074805.1 Planctomycetota bacterium
CGAGTTTCGGGACGTGAAGTTGCCCGATTGGCCGCGTTACGGGTCTGGCGATCGTGGCTGATCGAGTTGGCTTGGCAGATCGAGTTGGCTTGGCTGATCGAGTCGGCTTGGCTGATCGAGTTGGCAACGCAAGACTCGACAGGGCAGAGCCGCGTACTGGCTGGTTTCGCTCGCTCCTTCGCCGCCACGAAGTTGGCGGCCTGGACGTGCTTCGAGCCAAAGTTGCCCGGACTCGGGAGGCAGTTCTATGGGGCCGATAAACCTTAAGACATGAGGTCCGCGGCGTCGTCGCAGCGAACGCGCGCTGAGTCTGGCGACGTGTCGCTGGTGTGTGTTGAGTTCCAGTTCCACTCGCCGTCTTCTACCCGGCATGTCAACGACGATCTCTAATCGCAACTGGGCAATACCGGGTGCGCCGGACAGATCGACTAGGGGCTGAAGGATCGCACCGACTCCAAGAGACCGGCAGGAAACATCGCCGCGACTTGCGTCGGCGGTAGCCCCGCGAAGATCGGCCGAGCCGTTGGCCAGACCGCAATCAGCCAAAGTGCCCGTCAGAGGCCCAACTGCCGTGCCCGACACGGTGCCAGTCGATGATCCGGAAAATGCCCCCGAAAAGTGGCCTGCGAGCCAAGCTATTGGTTTGGGTTTGCGCCCCTGACCGATTTTCGACAATTGTTTGGCGACACCGCGACTGGCGCGGGTCAGGGAGTTCCAGTTTGCTCGCGGTTTGGCTTGTAGAAGCGAGAGGATGCGGCGAATGGGGCCTTCGGTGGCCGTGTCCATCAAACGCGCGACGAACTCGGGCGGAGCCTTCAGGCCGACGTGGGCTGTCAAGTAGCCGATGGCGACTTGCGCGGGGAGCAGCGCACGCGACTGTTGGAGGATTGATAGCAGGCGATCCCAGTCGAGATTGGGCCGCAACAGCTGAGCGCAGTCGATAAGCCAATCACTGTGTGCATGGGCATCGAGACCACTGTTGACGATCGCGAGCGCAGCGCGATCAGCGTCGGAAGGGACTAGCACAGGCACACCGAAAAAAGTGGCCGGCTGAGCGTTTCGCCACAGATCGTCCTGCAACGCTTGATGTGGCGCGTGATGGCCAAAGGCCCATTGATGCAGATCGAGGTCGCCGAAGCGATCGCGAAAGAAGTTCATCGCGCGCGTGGCGGGTGCAATTCTTTGCAATCGCAGGCGCGATTCGCCGCTCGAGGCGGTCCAGCCGGCTTCGAACAACTGATCGATCGCTTCCCCGAACCGGTCAGGCGGAACGAGCGCATCCACATCATGGGCGAGTCGGGCACGGCTGGCGTCCGGGTCGGCGGCGATCCGTGCGGCTCCTTTAAGTAGCATGACGGGGATTTGACGCTGACTGATGAGACGGAGCGCGGCGGCGGCCTGGGAGATCGCCATTCGCGAGCGGGTCCACAGGTGGCGTTGCAGACCCGATAACCGCGGACCTTCGGGCCGCAGGGCGAGCTTGGAACCGAAACGCTCGACGATCGCCACGAGCAGACGATGATCGCGGTACTCGACCGTGTCGATGTCGTTTTCCCCAAGCCACTGATCCAGAGCGGCTTGCGCGCGGGACTCGTCCGGACAGATGGCGGCCAAAAGCAACTGGTCGAGGCTCCCGGATGGCCAAGCCCACGGCGCGGACGGAAAAACTCGCCAGGGTCGTCGAAATGTCGCAAGTGACGGCATGGGTGGGCGACCGTTCTAGATCAGGAGGAGCGGGAAGTGGTTAGGGACGGGGCCTGAGATAGTTCTGAGGCGGGGGCTGAGGCTGTGGCAAGGGCGGCGCGTTGCCGCAACATGGCGGCATGGGCGACCGCGAGGAATCCCTGGCCGTGCCGTTCACTCCGGCGCTGAGACAGGCTACCCGCGATAACTCGACGCAGGGCGAGCACCTCATCGATGGCGGCCATGCGATGGCCGCGAAATCGAAAACGGGCCAGCCAATCGACCATTTCGCCACAGCGTCCCGGAGGATCGACGACATCGCCGACGTCGAGAAAAACTTCCCGCTTCACGACGATAGTGGAACGTGTGGGACCGCTGCGGACTTCGCCGTTCCCGTCGTCCGGTTCGCCATGGCGAAACTGCCGCATGCTGGCACTTGTCAGCGCGATGTCGGGATGCGCGTCGAGAAAGCCGAGTTGTCGTTCCATCTTTTCGGGGAGCCACAAGTCGTCCGCGTCGGACATGGCGATCCAGGGCGAATTGGCCATCTGGACGCCGCGCGATGTGGCCGCTCCGGGACCGGCATTCGCTTGACGAACGACCCGTGTTCGCGTCCCCAGTGACTCCGCGAACACAGCGTTCGCAAGGACGGCGGTGCCATCATTGGAACCATCGTCGACGACGATGATTTCCGCTGCGGGTGAAGACTGTGCGAGCACGGAGAGCAGCGTTTCCCGCAAAGTGCGGGTCGCGTTGTAGGCTGGAATGACGACGCTGTAGGCCAACATTAAAAGAATCCTGTTTCGCTGAGTGACTGGACATCGAAACGGGGTTTGGCGAGCGTTATTGCTGGATTCGCTTTGCGGCGTCGGAGCGATTTAAGGATCGCGGCGGCGAAACTGCGGCGGGCCGTTTCGGTGTCGCGGGTCATGTTGTGCTCATGCCGCCGGTAATACAGACAGAGTGTTCCCGTCTGTTCAAACCGCGCGCCCGATTCGAAAACCCGCAACAGGAAATCGGTGTCCTCGGCTTGGCGGAAATCCATGTCGAAGGGGCCGACGCGGTCGATGACGCGGCGCCGGATAATCGCGGCCGATAGATGGATACCGACGATTTCGACTGTCTTCGCCCCGTGGTCTGGCGCCATGGAGATGTCGTTGAGGCGATCGACGAGCATCATGCGGCCATAGGTCAGGTCGAGCGATGGATCGGCCTGGAATCGAGGCAGGTCCGCCGCGAAGCGGCCAGCGGGCGAAATGTCATCAGAATCAAGAAACGTCACCAATTCGGTCGCGGGCAGCAGGTTAGACAGGCCCGTGTTGCGGGCGGCGGCAACGCCGGCGTTCGCTTGTCGCACCACTCGAATCGCCGGGTGTTTGCGTTGCCAATCGTCGAGCACGGCTGGCGTGTCATCCTGCGATCCGTCATCCACCACCAGCAGATCCAAATCGACGTCGGCTTGCTGTCGAAGTAGCGAATCGATCGAGCGGCCGACTAGGGTCGCCCGGTTGTAGGTCGGCATGAT
>JBJTOW010000785.1:0-2897 GCA_046074805.1 Planctomycetota bacterium
GCTGCGACGCGGCTTGCTTCCGAGTCTTGTGAATAGACCTGTGCTTTATATCGCGAGAACGGGCTCAGGCACGCCTTCGACTGGTGGTATGTAGCTCAGCCATACAGCAAAAAAGCAAGACGCATCAATGTGGCCTGTGCCCGCTCGCGGACTTCCTCTGGGTAGTTCTCAGTTGATACGAACAATGTTCCATCGTCATCAACCACGAACACCATGCCATCGAGGTTGATTTCATAAGGAAACCAATCGCCCTCTACTTGAAAACGTTCAAGGAGAGCGTCGAGGTTCATTTCACAGCTTGGCGACCTAGGCGCGGCCAAGTAACCGTCGATCGAGTCAAGCAAGCCAATCGGTGCCACTTCAAACGGAGTTTCGATCGTCTCATCGCTGTCGACTGGGATTTCCTTGTCATATACGCGTTTTGCCGCTCGTGACTCCAGCAGATTCTGCTGCAGCCGCTGAATCTCCTTGGCTACGGATGCAAGTGACTCCCTTGCATCGTCAAGGTAGGGCTCAAAGTTGAAATGCTCACCCTTTTGTGAAATCCAGTCCTCCATTTCTTGCATCGAAAGATCGATGGCCTTTCGTAGAAGATCGTCCCAATTACTTATTGGCGTCGATTGCTGTGCCAATTCCCGCATGGCCTGTTTGACAGCCTCCTCAATGGCGAATGCTACAGAGGGAAGCAAGGGCGCTTCCTTGCCGGGATGCTCACGTCGATGCCTGATTAGTTCGCCAACGGCCTCAACAACATACTTGCGCTGTGATACTACTTCACGCTTCATGATAGTCGATTTCCGTTATGCACACATAAAACTGCGTTTCCGACTCAAACCACGTACCGACAATCAATCCAGTGACAGGACGCGTATCCATGAGCTTTCCTGAAATGACCATTGTTGCCATTGCGGAAATCTCTTCGTCGGCAATCGAACAAATCTTCGCCTTGGACGTCAGGGTTGCCTTTGCTTCGACTAGAAAGGTACGATCCGGTCTTCGCTCCATTACTATGTCAGGATAATCATGATTTGGACGAGCCAGCTTGCGGCATCGATAGTATCGCTGGCAAATGAACCCAGCTATTCCCTCCCCAATCGCGGACTCAGCTGACTTGTTAGGCGAATAACTGTCCCTCTTCAAGCCGCCGTAAAAGAGTGGCGGATAGCCCGGATCAAGGTAGGCACCACTCGTGTAGGTGAACCAATGTCGCAATTCGTTTAGCGGCTGAAATGTGAGCTGTTCCGAGTATTTTTTGACCATTTGCTTCATGGTCGTTTCGGAGAGGGTACCGCTGAACCGCTCCGTGTAGGTCAGTTGCGACGCGAGTCGTCGCTCCAGTATTCGACGGTATCGGGCGCGCTCGCTTGCGCCAGTAACAACCCCTTGCAGGTCCGCTGGGATAGTAATGCGTCGGCGTTCAATCGCCAGGGCAATCATCGGCCCCGCCTTTTGGGTGCTGGATCACAGTCGTGTCGCCAGAAGCAGTCATGATTCTACTTCACTGAGGTGGCCGATGGTACCGCTGTCGCGACGGCCTCGACTTTAGCCTTCTTTTTTCGGCGCGAGATGTTCGATCGGAGATGGATCTCGGACGCGTCTGACCGTCGATGGCGAAGTGTTCTCACATGGAAGCTTGGAACAAGAATCGAGGCGTGGCTCGCCGAATTGAAACGGCGAAACAAAGGCGGATCTGAAACGTGTCGCCCTGCATTGAATCAAGAGTTGAGCGTACGGCTAACGTAGCCTAGCGATTCTGGATAAGCGGCAGCGAGCATTCCGACATGTCCGGGTGGACTTCCTCCCATTCGCGATTGATGCGGAGTCGATGGTCCGGATCGGGTAGCAGGAAACCGAGTTCGACGAGCGCCCGAATCAATTCATCGACGTCCCCCGGCCATCCGAGGTATTCGCCGATTTCATGGTTCGAGTACCGGCCGACGCCGCCATCGGGCGCATACTCTAGCGCAAGCAATCGGAACTCAGCGATGATGCCGATGCACGTGCCCGGATGGCCGAACACTGCGCGAACGCTTGCGAAAGCTCCGTCACCACCCGCACGAAACGCTTCTTGCCGTCGGGCTGCGAGAGGATGACTTCTTGGCCGGCGGGGATCAGTTGGAGCCGCTCGGCCGGCGTGCCCGTTGTCCATTTCGACCAATCGTGGCCGTGCAGCATGTCGCGGGCGATGCCGTACTTTTCGAGCATCACTTCGACCGCCAGTTCGGCGTTTGGCGCGGGGTTTCCCTTGCCGCCGCTCTCCGTGTACGTGTTGAACCGGCATCAAATACGCCAAGTGGCTGAATCGAGTGCCCGGCCCCGAACGCCGATTACGAATCGCCACCCACGCGTTACCTGATGCCGACGCCTTGGTTTCGACCTGGCTTACGGAGCGTTTTCTTTTCGCCGGCGAAGCGTGCCGTGTTGAATTCGTGCCGCGCGATTTTGTCCCGGCTGACAACGCTCCTTACGACGCGGTTCTCGATGTCGGGCGCACATTCAATCCGGAACGTCGGCTGTTCGATCACAAGCCCCCGGCGTTCGGGCATCGGGACGAGCACTGCGCCACGAGTCTCGTTTGGCAACACCTGCGCGCCGTCGCATGTCCTAGCGCGGATCTTCAAGAACTGGTCGAGTTGGTTCACGACGGTGACGCGGCGACGCGACGGTCGCGTTCCAACGCCTACGCCCACAGCCGAACCCAGGGGCTGCATGCATTGATCACGAGCGCAAGAGCCTATGCCCAGAGCGATCGGATGCTCTACCAGGGGATTGCCGCGTATCTGGATGCCGAGTTCCGCGTCAACCAACCCTGCGTCAGCGGACCGATCGAAGGGATCTTCGGCAACGACTAGCCGCGCAGTCTGTCGTACGAGACTTAAGTTACACCAAACACGCAC
>JBJTOW010000786.1:0-2842 GCA_046074805.1 Planctomycetota bacterium
TCTTCCTGACCGTGCTCGCCTACAACCTCGTGGGGGAGGGGCTGCAGGAGGCGACCGATCCGCGGCTGCGAGAGGCCCGCAAATGAGCCGCTCGGACGGCACCGGGCGCCGGACCGTGGCCTATACTCGACTGCATGGTCGCCCCCGAACTCCTCGCGCCCGCCGGTGACTGGGAGTGTGTCCGCGCGGCGATCGAGAACGGCGCCGACGCCATCTATTTTGGGCTCGACTGTGGCTTCAACGCGCGGGCTCGAGCGGCCAACTTCCCGCCGGGCGACCTGCCGCGATTGATGGAGTTGCTTCGGTCCCGCGGCGTTAAGGGCTACGTGACCTTCAACACGCTGGTGTTCAGTGGCGAACTGGCCGAGGCCGAAGCGTTGATCCGCCAAATCGCGGTGGCCGGCGTCGACGCCGTGCTGGTGCAGGATCTTGGCCTTGCCCGTCTGGTCCGCGAAGTCTGTCCCGACTTGCCGATCCATGCCTCGACGCAAATGACGCTGACCAGCAACGCGGGGCTGGAATTCGCCCGCGCGCTGGGAGTTGAGCGGGCGGTGATGGCCCGCGAGTTGTCCGTCCGCGAAATCAAGAAGCTGGGCGGCCAAAGCCCCGTGACGCTCGAAGCGTTCGTCCATGGGGCGTTGTGTGTCGCCTACTCGGGCCAGTGCCTTACCAGCGAGTCCTTGGGGGGACGGAGCGCGAATCGCGGCCAATGCGCTCAAGCGTGCCGCTTGCCGTACGACTTGCTGTGCGACGGTCGCGACATCGACACGGGCGCGGTCAAGTACCTGCTCAGCCCACAGGATCTCGCCGGTTTCGAACTCATCCCGGCGCTCGTTGCGGCGGGTGTCCGTTCGCTGAAAATCGAGGGCCGACTGAAGACACCCGAGTACGTCGCCAACATCACACGGCATTACCGCGAAGCGATCGACGCGGCGATGGCTGGCCGGCCCGTTCGCTTCACGCCGCAGGCGATCGAGGAAATGGAGCTGTCCTTCTCCCGCGGGTTTTCGCCCGGCTGGCTGGAAGGCTGCGACCACAAACGGTTGGTACCCGGCGACAGCTCGTCCAAAAGGGGTGTGCGGCTAGGCGAAGTCGTGGAAACCCGCCGAGGGCGGGTTGTCGTGCGGCTCAGCGGCTCCGCCGTGAAACGCGGTGATGGCCTGTCGTTCGATTGCGGTCGGCCGATCGACGATCCGCAAGGCGGCCGCGTGTACGGCATCTTTCGCGGCCAACAATCGTTGGAGCGGGCGTCGCGTGGTGAAACCGTCGAACTGGCTTTCGCCCGAGAATCGCTCGACTTCCGCCAACTTTGGCCCGGACAGGCGGTGTGGAAAACCGACGACCCCGAGCTGACCAGCCGCTTGCGCGCGACCTTCGCCAGCGCTGAGCCGCGGCGGCGATTGGAAGTCGACATCGCCGCCCGCGCCGCCCCCGGTGAACTGCTCCGCATCGTCGCTCGCACCGCCACGGGACAGACGGTTCGAGTCGCCACGGACAGCCCACTGGCCGAAGCCCGGCAGCACGCGCTGACGGCGGAGACGCTCCGCGAGCAGATCGGGCGGCTCGGCGGAACCCCTTTCGTCCTGCGTGGCGTCGCCGCGTCGATCGATGGCCGCCCGATGGCGCCGTTCAGCGTGCTGGGCCAACTGCGCCACGCTCTGGTGCGCGAACTGGAACAGGCTGTCCGTGAGCAACCGCCACGGCGGATCGCCCCCGACTCGCCGCTGTCCCGACTCCGGGATGCGCTGCGCACGCCCGCGTTCAGCCAGCGCTCGTCCATCGACACGGCGGGTCCGGCCAGCGAAGTAGCCAGGCCAAACGTTTCAACGATTCCCATCGACACGGCGGGGCAAAGCGACACGGCGGGGCCTGAGTTGCACGTGTTGGCTCGTTCGTTGCCACAGCTGCAAGCCGTTCTGGCGACCGGCGTGCGGAGCGTGTATGTCGATTTCCAGGACTTGCGGGAATACCACAAGGCGGTGGCGGCGGCGCGGACAGAAGGCGCGCGTATCTTGCTGGCGACGCCCCGCATCGAAAAGCCGGATGAGAAGGGGATGTTCCATTTGCTCGCCAAACAAGGCGCTGATGGCATTCTCGTTCGCAATCTGGGTGGCTTGATGTTTTTCCGGGAACGCGGACTGCCGCAGGTGATCGATTTTTCGTTGAATGTCGCCAACGAGCTTACGGCCGGGCTGCTCGACGAGCTTGGGCCGCTGCGGATCACGCCCTCGTACGATTTGAATCGCGATCAGCTCTTGGATTTGACGGCCGCCTATCCGGCTTCGCGGTTCGAGATTGTCGCGCACCAACACATGCCGATGTTCCACATGGAGCACTGCGTGTTTTGCGCCATGCTGTCGCCGGGGACGAACAAAACGAACTGCGGCCGTCCATGTGATCGCCACGAAGTGAAGTTGCGGGACCGGATCGGCGTTGAGCATCCGTTGAAGGCCGACGTCGGCTGCCGAAACACGTTGTTCAACGCGGTTCCTCAAAGCGCGGCCGAAGTGATCCCGGCGTTGATCGAACGGGGAACGCGTCACTTTCGCATTGAATTGCTGGACGAACAACCGGCGGAAATCGAGCGGATCGTGCGGCTCTATCGCGAACTACTCGCCGGCCGCGTGACTGGGCGGGAGGTTTGGAGCGGCTTGCGGGCGATTAACCGCGTCGGGGTCACTCGCGGCACTTTGGAAGAACGCCGCGACCCGCTGGCCTTGGTATAATTTCGGCCACGACCGGCAAATAGCCATGACAGGGGAATGGCGACGACCGGTGAATAGCGACGAGCAAGAAGGCGGGAGCGAGCGATGGCGGCGACGCGCGTGGTATGGACCGATGT
>JBJTOW010000787.1:0-6981 GCA_046074805.1 Planctomycetota bacterium
GCCCCGGCTGGGCCGCCGCCAAGTTTGCCCCGTCCGACAACATCCCGGCCAGCGCCAGTGTCCACAGGCCACCGCCCGTCCGCGACAGCCATTGCCGACGACTCCACGGCAGGTCGAACCGGTGAGCGGAATGATCGCAAGTGGTCATGGCGACATCTCGGTTTGGCTCTGTCGAACGGACTCAATCCAGAACAGCACAAATTATCCACAAGACCGATGCGCGGAAAGCCTTCCCAATTTACGGATTTGATCAAGTAGTCGAACTTCTGGAAACTCCTCTCTCCCTCGTCGATCTGCGGTTGGCCTCTTTTCATCCGCGTTACCTAAAGAACGGACACGGGTAGGCGGCCTGGAATCAGTTCCACCCGCGCCGAGTGGCGATCGTCTTCGGGTCGAGCCAAGATTTCGCCATCGACATGCGCGGCGATCGGCAGCGGCGCCTCGATTTCCAGCGAATGGCAGCGGCCGGTCGATAGCTCGCGATAACCAGCCGGAGGACCGGCGAGCGCCAGCGCGGGCAGCAACCGAATGACATCCCATCGGCGAAGCCGGCCGGCGATCGCGAAATCAAACTCACCATCCGCCATGCGTGCATGCGGCGCAAGCAAAAAATTCCCTTCGCGGCGGCCGATGAGCAGACTGAGCATCAAGACGGGCCGCCGCTCGGCGGGCTGGCCATCGATGCCGACGCGCCACTCGTGACAGTCGAAATGCCGCGTCATTGCCCGTAGCGCGGCAAGTCCATAAAGCCACGCGCCTCGAAGCCACCGGATGCGGCGCGATTCCAACGTCACACGGGCGCTAAAACCGAGCCCCAGGCTGTTCACAAACCATGCCGGACGGGAACTCAAACCGTGAACACGGCCGACATCGACCGCAGTCATGATCCGGGGCCAGCGCACCGACTCGCCGAATTCACGCAACAAGCTGTGCGCATAGTCATTCGCGGAACCCGCGGGACAGACGATCAGCGGCACATTCAAGCGATTCGCATCGAGCAGGCCAGTGGCCGTTTCATGCACGGTCCCATCGCCGCCCATGGCCACCACGCCAGCGAAACCCTCCTCCACCGCCGTTCGCGCCATGTCGCTAGCCGCCCCGGGGCCCGTGGTGCCGCGGACTTCCAACTGGTCGCCGAACCGCCGCCGCAGTTGGTCGAGCTGCCGTTGGCTAGACCGGCGGCCCGCTTTCGGGTTGTGAACCAGACACAGGCGGTCGCCTTGACCTTGACCCATTTTCCAGGCCCTGCTAATAGCCCCTGCTTGTGTGCCGATAGGCAACTTAGCCGTATCGGCGGTTTGCGTCTGGGAACTTTAGTCGGACTTGATGATGCATTCGACGTGGTGGCTGCGGATCGCGGGAGGCGTGCTGGCGTTGATCGTCAGCGCTTCGCTCGCGCATGCGCAGCGCGTCCAGTTTCCTAGCGGTCCCGGCGCCAACAACTCGGGAATGGTGCCAGTCCCGTCGTTTGGCAATCAACCAGCCGGTTCGACATACCCCGCCAATCCCTATCCCAGCACCGCCCCGCCCGGAGGCATCGCGACGCCATCGACAAGCATTGTTCCGGGCCTGGGAACGACAAGTGGTTCGCCGGCGACCGGCCTTCCGCCCGTGGTGCCGGGTGCCGCCGCGCCGCCGCCCGGTTATGGCGCCACATTGGGTCCACCCGCGATCGACCCCTACAGTTCGACACCCGCCGCCGGAGCCATGGGTGGCTACGGTGGAACGTACGGCGCAGGCGGCTACAACCCGGCGGGCGTCGGAACGCCGGGTGCCGGAACCGGGACAACCACGCCGCCATGGCGCCAGCCGATGGGCTCACCATACGGCATGGCCCCGCCGCCCAACGCTGGGTCATCGGCGTGGCCGTACGGCGGCGCAGGCACCACCTATCCCACTTACGGCGCGGCTCCAGGTCAGCCCGACTCGCTGTTCCCAAACGGCCTATTCGCGCCCAGCAACGGACCCATGCCAATCCGGTTGCTCGACGATCTGCGGATCCGCGAAACATGGACCGCCGCCAGCGATGGACTGGACATCGGCATGAACGACATCGAGCTAGGAATCGATTTCCAATTCCCCGAGTTTCTCGGAACAACCCAACCGCTGATCATTTCGCCACAGTTCGCATTAAGCCTATGGGACGGACCGCAGGGGGATCCCACACGGGAACTTCCGGCCAGCGTCTACGGCGCGTTGGTCGAGGCGATCTGGAACTCGGATCCGGCATACGCCTGGGGCGCAAGCCTCTCGGGTAGCGTGGGCGTCTTTAGCGATTTCAACGCCGTGACGACCGATAGCATCCGTTTACAAACCCTGTCTTACGCCTGGGTGCGTTTAACGCCCCAGTTGATGTTGAAAGCGGGCGTTAATTATATCGATCGCGTCGAGTTAAGTTTGCTGCCAGCGGTTGGTCTACTGTGGGAACCCAACCCACAAACGCGGCTCGACATCTTTTTCCCCAAGCCGAAACTCGCACGGCAATTCACGATGCTTGGCACCACCGAGGTCTGGCTTTACACGGCCGCCGAGTACGGTAATGGATCGTGGACCGTCGAACATTACTCGGGCAGTTCCGAGCAGGTGGATATCAACGACATTCGCGTTGGCGTCGGCGTCGATTGGTTCGCGCAGTCTGGATCGCGGGGAATGTTTGAGGTGGGATGGGTCACCGCTCGCGACGTGGTTTACCGCCATCATCCGGGCGAAAGCTTTTCGCCCAAAGACACTTTCTTCTTGCGAGCGGGCTTCGCCTTTTAATTTCGTAGTGGTTTGCAACTTAACAAGCGTTTATTTTGAAAACGATCCACGGCCGCCTCAATCCGCTTCTTTCGGCATGCGTACCGACGCCGTTCCATCGGCCGCGAACGGCGATCACTTGGGCCGTCCTCCGGGTCACTTGGGGCTGCGTCCTAGCTTTTTGTCGATACTTTATCATCGGAGCACGATGGACTTCCAGTCCTTCAAATCGCTCGCTCGGCCTTCAACTTGTAAGTTCGTCTTGCCGAGTGCCTTCCCCAGTATTTAGCATTGACAAAGCCCTGGGATATCTGGCGGGAATGGCGGTGGCCGTCGCACCCGCAGTGGCGCTAGGCCAGTATGGCCAAGGACCGCCTAGCGTCGCGGCGCCGGAACTCGGCTCCACGATCCGCGAACAAGTTCCAATCGACTCCCCGTCGCTCCGGCCACCCGCGAATCAAGCCTCCCCGCTCCAATCGCCCGCGAATCAATCGCCCGCGAATACAGCAATCTCAACCGTGGATGGATGGGCCCCGGCCCGCGCGACGAATCCGCCACTCAATACGACGTTCTTTCCTGGTTCGCCAGCGTCGAACGATACGGGAACCATCAATCGCGGACCGATCGGCACTGGGGTTTGGCCGGGCGGCGAAACCACAAACGACAGTGGGGATTTAGGGAGTGGCGTGTTTCCGCCATCGCTGCCGCTGGCGGTCGAAGACGACGTAGCGCCGTTTGACGGGCCTAAGTTGTCTTCGTTCAAGAACGGCTTCTTTCAGAAGTTTTCCCTATCCGCCACCTGGCTCGCAGGCGAACCCTCCACGACAAAACTGAGGATCGTGGAAACGGAGTCTTTCGTCACAGTGGCGGTCCCCTTTCCGACCACGGAATGGCCACTCTTATTCACACCGTACTTGCAAGTTCGCTCGCTGAGTGGTCCGACGACTCCGGAACTGCCCGCTACGCTTTACGAAACCTACGTCGACTTTCTCTGGGTTCCACGACTTACGCCTTCGTTGTTGGGAATACTGGCTCTCACCCCCTCGCTTTACAGCGATTTCGAGGCGGCGTCCGACGACGGTTTCCGCTTCGCAGGCAAAGGCTTGATCCGCTGGGACATTCGCGACGAACAATTGCAATTGCTGGCCGGCGTCTTGTATCTGAATCGCGAGGACATTCGATTGCTGCCCGCCGGTGGCATCATCTGGCGGCCAACGCCCGAATACGATCTGGAGTTCATCTTCCCGAGGCCCAAACTGGCCCGGCGCCTGTCGTTCACCGAAAGCTCCACCGACTGGCTTTACTTCGCCGGCGAATTCGGCGGCAATTCTTTCGCCGTCTCTTCCATCGCGGGCGTACGCGACACCGTGACGCTCCGGGATTGGCGGGTGATGGCCGGCTGGGAACGCCGCCGAGACGGCGGTGCCGGTGTTCGCGTCGAAGCGGGATACGTCTTCAGCCGCTCCATCGAGTTCCTGCACACCGCGACCCCCGATTTCCACCCCGATAACACCTTTCTCTTAAGGCTGGTCGGCACCTTCTAAACCGCGCTCGTTTTTGGAGTGCGGGGCCGAAGGCACCGCTTTCCCCTCGGACGCCACGTCATCGATGCGAACGCCCAGCGGGCGAAACGCTGCGGGAGCCGGGAACGCTCGTTGAGCTTAGATCGTCGGCGACGAGAAAGCGGCGCCCGAAGGCGCCCCACTCCAAAAACGCGATCGCCTTTGGAGTGCGGGGCCGAAGGCGCCGCTTTCCCCTCGGACGCCACGTCAGCGATGCGAACGCCCAGCGGGCGAAACGACGTTGGAACCGGGAACGCTCGTTGAGCTTTAGATCGTCGGCGACGAGAAAGCGGCGCCCGAAGGCGCCGCACTCCAAAAAACGCGATCGCCTTTGGAGTGCGGGGCCGAAGGCACCGCTTTCCCCACGGACGCCACGTCATCGACGCGAACGCCCAGCGGGCGAAACGACGGGGAACCGGGAACGCTCGTTGAGCTTAGATCGTCGGCGACGAGAAAGCGGCGCCCGAAGGCGCCGCACTCCAAAAAACGCGATCGCCTTTGGAGTGCGGGGCCGAAGGCACCGCTTTCCCCACGGACGCCACATCATCGACGCGAACGCCCAGCGGGCGAAACGATGCGGGAACCGGGATCGCTCGTTGAGCTTAGACCGTCGGCGACGAGAAAGCGGCGCCCGAAGGCGCCGTACTCCAAATTGGGACTACGCCAACCGGATTGTTCTACGCGGCGCGACGAGGCACCGATTCACTCGACGTTGGGCGATCCGCAGACTCCGATTCACTCGCAGGCTGACTGGGCGATTCTGGCAACGGGTCGATGGATTTGGCCAGCGCGATCGGTCTAGGACGTCGCGTTGCCGTCCACTCCGCCAGCTCTTTGCGGAATTCACGATGCTGCGGCCGTTCCGACCAAGCGGCCATGCGTCCCGCCACCTGCGCTAAAGACGGCCGAGCCGCCCCACCGGTCAACCAC
This sequence comes from Planctomycetota bacterium, assembly GCA_046074805.1. GTDB lineage: Bacteria > Planctomycetota > Planctomycetia > Pirellulales > Pirellulaceae > CAIXSC01. Next base: position 5,232 of record JBJTOW010000787.1, read on the forward strand.
GACGCGAACAGGCCAGCGCCGCGAGCGACCATCGGAGCCAATCCGTCAATTCGCGACGAATGCCGAAGATAAACCCGCTCGCCACAGCGTCCCGCCGCGAACCGTTCCGAAAAAGTCGCTGCGTCACCCCCATCAGACTCCGCCAGAACCACCTCCGACGGCCCCAGAATCACCGACTCGGCCGATTCAACACAGCGGAACCCAGCGTCTGCGAACGACAAGGCCAGATCGATATCCGCCCACGCAAGTCCCAGCGAAGTTTCCCAGCCGCCGATTTCAGCAAGCGGTTGAGTGCGATAGAAACCGGCCTGCAAGGTTGGACCGAGCACTTCGCCGGCCGTGCGCCGCGAATCAACTCGAGGCTTTCGCTGGGATTGCGTTCGGAACGCCACGCTCGCCTGCTCGACTTCAACTCCGGCCCCGACGACCATGCGGCCGCCACGCGGATCAAAGGAGACGCCACGAGCGGCCAGCCGACGCGTGTCGCCTGCCTCAATAAGCCACGGACTAACCGCAACCACGTCGTCGCTACGAAACGCCTCCAATGCCCGATCCGCCCAGCCGTCCGTCACTTCCAAACCGGGCTGCAAAATGTGCAGAAAGTCGCCCCGCACGTACGGCAGAGAGGCGTCCAGCATTTCCAGCAGGGGAACACCAACCGGCGTTTCCAGCAGTTGCACCTCGTCCATGACTTCCCATGGGTCGTCATAAGACTCGGGATGCACTACCAGCACGTCACAGTCGGCCGGCCGATTTTGCAGCACGGACGCCAGCGTGTTCTCGAACAGGGGCACAGGCCCCGTCAACGGGACGAGAATAGAGAGCCTTGGCACGGTCACCTTCCTTAACGCCTAAGTGAGCCTGCCGATATTTTTCGTCCAAGGTAGCGTGCCGAGTTTATCCAGAATGCCAGGAATTCGGCGGCCCGTCCCCAACGACTGTCCGTCCATTTCCCCCGGAAAATGTGGGGAATAAGTTTCCGCCGGTTTCGTGCCGCCCCAACAGCGACACATCCGTCCGTTTCTACGAGGACAAATCGTCGGCCTTTGTTCCCCGTTGAGGCCGCTGGCGAACCTTCAGCTTCTCGGTGGAAAACTTTTTTGCCACCTCTTCCAGCATGTCCACATCGAGTTCGAATTCCTTTTGGATAAAGGAGTTCGGTTCGCCACTCAGCATTTCAGCATGGCGATAAATCGCCATGCCTAACTCCCGATTTTCCTCCGGATCACCCTTTTGATCGATCAACAAAAAAGTCGCAACATAGAACCGCCCGAAGCCATCGGATTCATTCATGCTCAGCAACGCCAGGGCGACCGCCGCCTTTGGCGGCAACTCGAACAGCGGGGCCGTCCAAGGTTGGCCATTCAAGGTGAATTCAGCTTGCGACCCCGCCTCAGCCAATCCCAACACCTCGCCGAGAAACTCCAGTTCCTGCGGTTCGGGGAGTTTGTCCGAAGCGTTTTGTCGGTCATCGTCGGATGTCGGATCTTTTCCGTCCTGCCCCGAGTTTGGCTCGTCTGACTTACCACTCGCCTTATCTTCCGACTTGTTCTCGCGAGTCTTGTTCTCGCCAGCCCTGTCCTCGCCCGTCTTACTGTCGCCCGACTTGCTGTTATTCCCTTTACCGCCGCCGTTTTTGCCGCTGCCGCTGCCGCCGCCTTCCAGCCGACTTTTAACTCGCGGCGCGCCGCTGCGCACACTTTTCCAAAACTCGCCGACGAACCGACTGATCGCCTCCAACCGCTCTTTT
>JBJTOW010000788.1:0-3001 GCA_046074805.1 Planctomycetota bacterium
AGATCAATCACGTCCTGCATCGCCCAGTTCGGGAGGTACTCGCACGTCCAGTAATTGATGATCGCGCGACCGTCGCGCGTGAAGCGGCAGCCCGGGTTTGAGAACGCTCGGGTCGGGTCGGTTTCGATATCGCGCGTGTGCAGCCACCTTTTTCCGTGATCTTTGGAAATGGCCGCCGTCAGTGGACTGCGTTTGCCGAAATGCGAGCAAGCAGAGTTACCGCCCAGGGCTTCGTCGTCGCTGAACGGTTTCGCTGATCCGTAAAACCCGTGTGGACGATCAAGCTGTGGACGCTCAAGCCATGGTCGATCAAGCTGTGGTCAGCTGAGAATCTGCCGGATCGGTTCGCCGCCCTGCGCGATCTTGTGCGGGCGGCCCGTGCGATCGTGGACGAACGTGTCGGGGTCGAGGCCGAGTAGTTGATAGATCGTCGCGCAGATGTCCGCGGGACGCACGGGACCATCCACGGGCCACGCGGCATGCCTGTCCGACGCGCCATAAACCGTGCCTCCGCGAATGCCGGCGCCGGCCAGCACCGTGGAGTAGCAATGCATCCAGTGATCGCGGCCGGCTTTCGCGTTAACACCCGGCGTGCGGCCGAAGTCGGTCGTGAGCACCACCAGGGTTTCGTCGAGGCGGCCGCTTTTTTCCAGGTCTTCGAGGAGCGATGAGTAAACACGGTCGACTTGGGGGAGATACGAGCGGAGAATCGAGAAATTGTATTCGTGCGTATCCCAGCCGTAGTCGGCGACGCCCGGATAGGCGCCGTAGTACCAGGTCCAGATCACGTTGACGAACTTCACGCCGGCAGCGGCCAGCTTTGTGGCGATGAACGCGCTGTTGCCAAACAACGTATTGCCGTAACGTTGCTTCACGTCAGCGTCGATGTGTTTCGGGTCGAAGCAGTCGCGCAGCTGGGGTGTCGTCAGGACTTCGTAAGCGAGATCCTGAAACCCGCGAAACTGGGCGAGCGGATTGGCGGTGGACGGGAATGTCTCGGAAACAGTTCGCAGCAGTTGGCGACGATCGTCGAGTCGCTGCGGCGTGACCCCTTCGCGCAAGAGCGAATCTTCCAGCCGGGGAATCCCGCGGATGACAGGCGGGTTGGGACGCTGGTTGAGGACGGCTCCGGCATCGAACTCCGGTTTGGCGCGGGCTTGGAGCGGCGCGTAACGCGGTCCGAGAAAGCCTGGGCCGGGTCCTGTTTCCCCCACCACGTTCAGAGGGTTGGGAAGACTGACGTAGGCCGGCAGCGTCTGTCCCTGGGGTTTGAACCATTCGCAGACGGAACCCATGCTGGGCGGCAAGCCGTTTTCGCTCAGTTCCTGCATGCCGGACGGAGATTCAAAGCCAGTGAAACTCGGAATCTCGTTGTGGCAGCCCGCCCTGTGATGGACCGCGCGGAGGATCGCGGAGCGATGCATCCAGCGGGCCATGCCGGGCAGGAGTTCGCAAATCTCGATTCCCGGCACATTCGTGGCGATGGGCGCGAACTCGCCGCGAACCTGCGCAGGCGCCTTCGGCTTCATGTCGAACATGTCCTGCGCCGGCGCGCCGCCATGCAAGTACAAGAAGATGACACTCTTGGCCTTGCCCGATCCGACTTGGGGCTGGACTTCGGCCCGCAGCGACTGGAGCGGACAGAGACCGGCGAGCGAGGCGGCACTTCCACCTTTCAGCCAATTCCGGCGCGAAACAGTCGAGTGGTGAAGCATGGGTCGATCTCCGATTTACTGAAAGAGTCGCGATGTACCGTCGCCGAGAGGAAGCGTTCTTGAGGTCATCCCAGGCGAGACGACGGACTAGCAAGTCCGTCGTACCCAGAAATTCAAAATGGACAACGCACTACCTCGAAAGGCCCGCAAACCGCTTACAGACTACTTCTAAACTTTCTAACTCTCTCCCGAATCCGTTCCGGCGGGTCGATCGGTCAGCTTAGTCCAGGAATCGGAACTCCATGATAAACCTGGTGAGGGCGGTCGAGTCGGTCGTGCCAAACGAGCGTGCGCGGCAACCCGAGCGTTTCGTAGATCGTGGCGGCCATGTTTTCCGGGGTCTGCGGATCGGATTTAGGATAGCCGCCATGCGCGTCCGATTCACCGACCACCGTCCCGCCACGCACGCCGCCCCCCGCCAAGAACACCGTTTGCACGGCCCCCCAATGGTCGCGACCGGGGAGCTTGGTTTCGGCCCCCGGAAAGGTGAAGACCTTGGGCGTCCGGCCAAACTCGCCCGCCATCACAATCAGAACATCGTCGAGCAACCCTCGTTCGGAGAGATCTTCCAGCAGTGCCGACACGGCTCGATCGGTCGGCGGCAACAGATACTCGCGCAGATTTCGGAACGCGGCCTCGTGCGTGTCCCATGACTCGTCATTGCCCAGATTGACTTGGACAAGGCTCACGCCGGCTTCGACCAGTTGCCGCGCCATCAAGAGCGACCAGCCGAACGAGTTTCGACCGTAACGGTCTTGCAGTCGATCCTCGGCGACATGTACGTCGATCGCCTTTTGCACTTGGCCCTCAAGCAACAGCGAAACGACGGACTGCCGATGACGATCAAGTTCCCGCACGCGGGCCCCGGCGTCGAGCATCCGGCGCTGGGCTTCCAACGACGCCAGCAGCGCGCGTCGATCTTGAAACTGATCGCGAGTCACACCTTGGGGGAGCTCCAGACGCGGCGCCTCGAAGCGATAGTTTTCGGGAGTCGCCCGCCCTCGCTGACGCTGGAACCCATATTCGGGAAACGCGCCATGCGTGTAATTCGCATCGCGATACCGGCTCGCCTCAATCAACCAAGGATCGAATCTGTTACCCATCTCGCCCGCGAACTGGCCCGGGATGGTGCGGCCCGTGACGTGGATGAGCTTCTCGGGCAGGACGGCGGCCGGTGGAAGATTGTTACGCGGCGGCACGACGTGGTTGACGATCGCGGCCAACGACGGGTAATCGCGAGCCGTCGGCCGGTTCGGGTCGAACCCCGCTGGCGTTGGCGTGCGGCC
>JBJTOW010000789.1:0-8396 GCA_046074805.1 Planctomycetota bacterium
CATTTGTTGTCGAAGAACGCGACCCGTGCTTCCGCATCGGGAACCCCATGGGGATCGTGGCACGATACACAACGCAACTCGCCGCCCGACGCCTGGTAGCAACGGCTCGCCCGCGTCTGCCAAACATGGCTCACCGCAAGCGCTGCCGAACTGGTGGACGCCCGCGTGGATTGCTCGTCGTCAACCAGCGTCAGCCACACATCGGACAATCGATCACCGGGCCGAAAGTCTCCATGGCGTCGCCCGTAACGCAATACCTGAGCCGCGCCACTGAGATGGCATTGATTGCAGACGTCGTCCGCTCGATCCGCTGTTAGATGCGCGGGATTGCAAATCGTGTCGCGTAAAGGCTGGGATCGCGTTGCCGCCGCCACATGCCGCTCGCCCGGCCCATGGCAGCGTTCGCAACCGATCCCCACCTCGGCCGCCACTCGCGGCGAATACCGGATGACATCGCCCGTTGCGGGGCCGACGGCGAATGCCTGGGCCGCGTCTGCGGAGCTACTGACTGGAATCTTGTCCGCGGCAGGTTCCACGCGACCCGCGTGACATTGCAGGCAGCGGTCCGCCACAGGTCGATCAAACCGTGGATGAGACTCGGGGTCGTACTCGGGTGACAAATCCCACCGTCGCTCGGTCGCGTACCAGGAAATCGGCGAGATCGTCAGCCATCCATCCCGCTCCAAAACGTAGGTCCTGCCGCGTCTGCCAGACCCGATGGCGAACGCGATCGGCTCCGACTGCGAGTAGGCTGTTCGTGGATATTCAGACTGCGGTAAGGCTGGCCGTGCATTCTCCGACGGCGACGCCTTTGCGGACAGGTTTTTCTCGACGGAGGAATTCTCTGGCGGGAGCGGACGCATTCCCTGGGATTCGCGATGCCACAGTCGGCCCTCACGCAACTCCACGCCGTAATCACGGGCGACTCCCCGGCGGAACTCGATGGGGAGCTCGGCGAATTCAGGAAATTCGGCGGCCGCGTCGGCTTCGCCATGAACTCGCTGAAACGAATGTGCCATAGGGTGGCCTTGGTACCGCGAGTAAATCTGCGAGTGGCACGGTTGGCAAGCCGCGCTGCCGACATAGCCTTGGTCGCGCGGCGATGGCTGGGGTGGGCGAGCGGGAATCACGGCTGTGATTCCTTCCGAATCCGGCCCCTCCGTCGACGCGACGGTTCCATCCGGCCCGCCAGACCGTGCCTTCGTCGAGCAACCGCCGCCGATCGTGACCAGCGACAACAGCAACCAAGGCATAAAGTGCCGAATCGGTTGTGGGTTCCGAGGCAGGGAGAGCCGCGATGGCAACTTCGTCCACACGGGCCGCAACGGCCACCACGTCCGCTTTGGCGGCAAAGGCGGGAACATTAGGGCGAGTTTTGAATCACCGGACGTTATTGAAGCCATGACGCGGATAGGGGCGCGGAACTGGTTGGCATTCTTTTCGGCCACGGACTCGCCGGATCGCTATAGTGACTCATCGTAGACGGGTCCGCCGTCGTCACCAACGCCTTCCCAATCTTTTTGGACCGCCCCGTCGGTCCGGGTCGAACGCATGACCGCCAAACCCTCGACGCTCAACGATCTGACCAATAGCGGCTGGACCTCGAAATCGGTCAAGCAGGAACTACGGGACAACTTTCTCGCGGAGTTAGCGCGGGGCGAAGAGCTGTTCCCCGGTATTGTCGGCTATCAAGAGACCGTCATCCCGGAGATCAATATCGCCTTGATCGCCGGCCATGACATGCTCTTTCTGGGCGAAAAGGGGCAGGCGAAAAGCCGCCTCATGCGAACGATCGCTCGGTTCCTGGACCCGGAAGTGCCGTATCTCGCCATTCCTGGGGCGCCGGTCCATGACGACCCGTTACGGCCGATCAGCCTCGCGGGTCGTCGCTTTGTGGCCGAGCACCGTCCGGAGGAGGTTCCGATCGAGTGGTGGCGGCGTGAAGACCGGTATGCGGAACGCTTAGCCCCGGGCACGAAATTCGCCGACATCATCGGCGAAATCGACCCGGCGAAACTCGTTGGCGGCGTCAGCATGTCCGCGGAAGAGGCGCTGCACTTCGGTTTGATTCCGCGGATGCACCGAGGCATCTTCGCCCTCAACGAAATCCCGGAACTCGATGAACTCGTCCAAGTCGGCCTGTTCAACATCCTTGAAGAACGCGACGTGCAGATTCGCGGCTATCCGATTCGCTTCGATTTGGATCTGTTGCTGCTCTTTTCCGCGAACCCCTCGACATTCAATCGCAGCGGAAAAGTGATCCCGCAATTGAAGGATCGGATCGGGGCCGTGATCCATACTCACTACCCACGGGACCGCGAACTTGGCATCCAGATTTTCCAGCAAGAAGCCGGACTCGACTTGGGCGGCCCTTACCCAGTCGTTGTGCCGCACTTCATGAACCAGATCATCGAGCAAATCACGGTTCAGGCTCGGCGTTCCAAATACGTCGATCATCAGTCCGGGGTAAGCGCTCGCTTCAGCATCGCCAACTACCGCACGATGGTCGCCAGCGCGCGTCAGCGAGCGGTGGTGCTCGGGGAAAAACCGGCCGTCCCCCGGATCAGCGACCTCGGGCACCTCTACGCCTCGTCGCTCGGCAAGCTCGAACTGGACATGATGGGCAGCCATCAGATGTCGGAACGCCAAGTATTGGACGCGGTCGTCGCAGAGGCGGTGAAAACGGTCTTCGAAGAGCATGTCGATCGGCATGGGCTGGAAGAGATCGCGCAGATCTTCGGCAAGGGCGTGAAAATCGAGGTCGGCGACATGCTGCCGTCGGCGGCCTACGCGGAGCGTATTCAGCGGGTTCCGCCAGTGTGGGACAAGGCTTTCGAGGTCAATGCGGCGCGCGATCCGGCGGTCCGAGCGTCTTGCGTCGAGTTTGTGTTGGCAGGTCTCTACGCCATGGACAAAATCTCGCGAGGACAAGACCACGGCCGGATCACCTACACCGTCAATTAAGATGACCAAATTGTGGCCCGGCCAGGACCGTCGCCGGGCGGCTGAGGAGTCCGGGCGTCGCGGCCCAGGAGCATGAACGATGTCGGAAGAGATGCGGCCTGAAGAGTTTCGGCCTCGGCCTCCTGTCGGCGGTGTCATTCACACGTATCAAAAATACGATCCGCAGACATTTCCCAGCCCCACTCAGCCCCCGCCCGACATGGTCTCGCCCGCGTTCGAGCACATGTTGCGGTACGGCGGTTACCGGCCACTCACCGAGGAGGAACTGGCCCGCGCCGTCCGACTCGACCCCAGTCAAATCGCGGGTCTTGGCCCGAGCATCGACGCGCTGCTCGCCCTGCTCCTCGAACGCAAACGGAAAATCCTCGAGAAATACGAATCCCAAACCGCGCGTCGAGCGGCTAAGCGGGCTTTCGAGGATGCCGCCAAGCGAGTGCCGATCCCCGGCGAACTGCGACAATCGTTCAAACGCGCGGTCGATAGCGAGCAGATTCACGACTTGGAACACATCTGGTACTCGCTCGGAGACGACCAGTCTCCCGCCGCCCGCCGTCTCGTCGCCACCATGGAGGCACTTGGCGAAAAATACCAAGTCGACGAACTGGCCGCGAAGTACACGTTCACGGGCCGGCAGTCGCTCGGCGTCGACGAGGCACTCGCCGTCAAAGCCGAGCTGGAGAAAATTGACAAACTGCTCAAGCAGCTCGAGGAAGCCCGCAAAACGGCCCAAATCGCGATCATCGACATGGATGCGCTCGCCGAGTTCACGGAACCCGGCGACATGGCGAAGCTAGAGGAAGTCCAGCGGTTGGTGGAAAACCAAGTCCGCGAGGCGGCCGAACGCCAAGGATTGCAACGAGACGGCCAGGGCGGCTTTCAATTGACCCCGCAAGCGTACCGAATGTTTCAAGGACGGTTGCTCGAACGCATTTTCAGCGATCTTCAACCTTCGAAAACCGGCCGACATCAGGCGCCCACGGTCGGCGAAGGCGCCGTCGAAACGCAGCGGACTCGGTCCTACGATTTCGGCGACTCGATCGCCCACATGGACATTCCCCAAACCTTCGTCAACGCGCTGCTGCGAAGCGGCGGCGAGACGCCTTTGAGTTTGCGGTCCGAAGACATCGTCGTGCATCGCACTCGGAACACCCCCAAGTGCGCCACCGTCGTCATCATGGACATGAGCGGTTCGATGCGCTACGACGGCCAATACATCAATGTCAAGCGAATGGGACTGGCGCTGGATGGGTTCATTCGCCGCGAGTACCCCGGCGACTTCGTCCGCTTCTTCGAAATGTATTCGTTCGCGAAACCTTGCTTGCCCGGGCAAATCGTCGAGCTGATGCCCAAGCCCGTGACATTGTTCGATCCGGTCGTGCGATTGAAGGTCGACATGAGCCGCGACGATGTCAGTGAAACTCGCATCCCTCCGCACTTCACCAATCTCCAACACGGGTTGCAACTCGCCCGGCAATCGCTCGCCACGCAAGATACGCCGAACCGCCAAGTGATCATCATCACCGACGGCTTGCCGACCGCCCATTTCGAAGGGTCGTGGCTGTATCTGCTGTATCCACCCGATCCTCGCACCGAACGCGAGACGATGCGCGAAGCCCAGCGATGCCAGAAGGAAGGTATCACGATCAACATGTTCCTGGTCCCAAGTTGGTCGCAATCGGAGGAAGATATCCGGTTCGCGTACCGCTTGGCTGAGTCGACTCGGGGCCGCGTCTTCTTTACGGCCGGCCGCGATCTCGATCGCTTCGTCCTCTGGGACTATTTACGCCGGAAACGCGAGATTCTGGGCTGACGCACACTCCTTCTTCCACGAAGCGAGCGGGGCCAGGTGACATGCAGCGTGCCGACAAGTGACCGGGCGGCTTGCGCCGCGTCGTGGCGTGAGCCTCCGGCTCCCGAAAGCGAACCCGGGAGCGGGACGCTCCCGCCCGCTTGCGGTGTTGCTTGGCGATTGGCTTGGTGCACGCGTTTTGGTCGTGCACCGGGCGGCTTGCGCCGCTCCGCTAGTTGTGGGGTTGAACGGATGGTAGCCGACATGCGCAGGATCCCCTTGTTCTCCTGGAACACGGATCGAGCAGGGCCCACCGCACTGGCGTCAAACTTGGTCGTGTACAAAACACCTCCAAAAACTATTATTTGTAGGCAAAACGGACGATACTTCCCCATTTGTCAAATCTTTCGGTTCAGCTCGACCTGCCACCGAACTCCGTCGCATAAATCGTTCGGATTGATTGAGAACCGGACTTAGCGTAGCTTGCCCCTAGCTGGAGTGGCGGGCTGGATTGGGCCGGGTCGGCTGTGGAACTCGTATTGACCACTGCGGTAGAGCGTGCGTTCCCACCACAGCGGAGAGTCGTTTTCGAGTTAGCCGACCGAAATCACTTCTAGTGCCGGCGACTTCGCCGCGATCGGAAGATGCTTGGCCTCGCTTGACGACAACATCCCGTAATTCGAATGCGTGATCCCGATGTCCAAGTCGGTCGCTAGCGCCGGCTGCATGATCAAGGAACTCGTGTGAATCGCTCGCATCCCGCTTGGCACTTATGCCTCGGAATCGTGTTGGCTTCACTGGCGCCAGCCGCGGCGTCAACCATCGCCGCCGACATCGCCCCTCAGGTCGCCGTGTTCCTAAATCGTTACTGCGCCGAGTGTCACGGCACGACAAAGCCGAAGGGAGACTTTCAGGTCGGCCAGTTGAAGGTCGCGGCGAATCACGCGGATGCGGAAAACTGGCAACTGGTGCTCGACAATCTGCAACTCGGCGAGATGCCGCCGATGGACGCCAAACAACCGAAGCCAGCCGAAGTCGAGCACGTTACTGGCTGGATTCAAAACGAACTGTCGCGTGCCGCGGCCGTACTCAAGGGGACAAGCGGCGAAGTGGTGCTGCGTCGGCTGAACCGCGTCGAGTACGGAAACACGATCGCCGATCTCTTCGACGTCCATGGCGACTTCACGGCCGGGTTTCCCGAGGATCTCCGCGAGCAAGGTTTCGACAACAATGGCGCAGCGCTGATGCTCTCGTCGGCGCAGATGCAAGAATACATGAAGGCCTCCGACTTCGTCTTGGCTCGCGCCATCGCGCCTGCCGTTCGGCCCGAAACGAAGAGCAAAACCTTTACATTGCATGACGAGAATCGGCTGGCGATCGATGCCGCGAAAAAGAATCTCGCGATGCGTTTGGAGAAGTTCGCCAATCTGACGCCCCAGGAACAGGCCAACACGCGCAAAGCGGAGGAAGCGGCGCAGGCCAACCCCGAGTCCCACGGTTATCGCTTTCCCGTGTGGGAAAACGGCTCCTTGCGCCCGCCCCGGTCTTCCGACGGCCCGCACCTCGATGCGGTCATGACGGTGCAGCAGTACTTCAGCGGTCAGCCTCAAAGTCACCGGCACTTCAATCTGAGCCGCCCCGGTTGGTATCGCGTGAAGGCCGTGGCCTACGCGCTCAAGAACAACGGCAAGCCAACTCGATTGCGGTTCACCGCGGGACGGCCCGTTCCCGGCGTGCTGCCTAAGGCCGAAAGCGTGTTTTCCTTCACCGACGACCAACCGCGCGAGGTCGTGGCCGACTATTTCCTTGAACCCGGCGAACGTGTCGAGTTCACGATCATGGACGGCGCGCCCCACAGCCAAGGCCGGTCGATGATCGACCAACCAGGACCTTTCATCGGAATCCGTTCCTTTAGCATCGAAGGTCCGATCTACGACAGTTGGCCGCCGAAAGGACATCGCACGCTGTTCGGCGACATCAACCCCGCGCAGCCGACGCCGGAAAAAGCGGCCGCCATCGCCGCTCATCTGGCCCCAACGCTCTTTCGCAGGCCCGTCGATGACGCCGCTATCGCGAAATATCGAGTGTTGTTCGAGAGATTCGCGAAGACGATGACGCCCGACGAGTCGCTCCGCGGCATGCTGGCCACGATGCTCGTCTCGCACCGCTTTCTCTATCACGAAGAGCCGCCGAGCGGTCCTGACGCCTACGCGATCGCTGCCAGGATGTCGTACTTCCTGTGGCGTTCCACTCCGGATCAAGAACTGCTTGGAGCCGCTGCGGATGGCGGTTTGCTTGACCCCGCGAAACGGCGAGCGCAAGCCGAACGGATGCTGGCCGACGCGCGGGCGGAACGCTTCTTGAAAGACTTCACCGGCCAATGGCTGCGAGTCCGCGAGGTTGGCCTGATGAAGGCCAATGCCGCCCTCTACCCCGAATATGACGCGGAGCTCGAAGCCGCGATGCGCGGGGAAACAGAGCACTTCATCCAAGAGATGTTTCGACACGATCTGCCGCTTGCCAATCTCATCGATTCCGACTGGACGATGCTCAACGAACGCCTGGCGAGGCATTACGGCATCGAAGGCGTCGCCGGCCCCGACTTCCGCCATGTAAAGCTTGACAAGACAAAGACGGTTCGTGGCGGGTTGTTGACACAGGCGAGTATCCACGCGGTTACCTCGAACGGCAGCACGACATCGCCCGTCATTCGCGGCACGTGGATGTTGGAAAAGTTTCTCGGCACCCCTGCGCCGCCGCCACCGCCGGATGTGCCCGCGATCGAACCGGACATACGCGGCGCCTCGACCATCAAGGAGCAACTGGCCAAGCATCGCACGATTGCCAGTTGCAACTCATGTCACCGCAAAATCGACCCGCTCGGATTCGCGCTGGAGAATTTCGATGTCATCGGCGGCTGGCGGGACAACTACCGTGCGCTGATAGAGCCGCGGCCCGGTGCTCGCGCTAAAGTCGCCGACGGTCCGCGGGTCGATTCCGCCGATGAGTGGGCAGGGGTGGGCCAATTCCGCGACTTTCGCGAGTTTCGTGAATTGGTGAAGAGGCGTGAAGACCTGGTCACGCAAAACCTGACGCTCCATCTCGCCACTTTCGCTCTAGGCCGAGTTCCTGGTTTCGCGGACCGCCAACCGCTCAAAGAGATCGCGACCCATGTCCGCGAGACGAAGAGCGGCATGAAGTCACTTGTGCTGGACCTTGTCGCCAGCCCCGTTTTTGTCCATCCATAAGCCCGTTAAGGCACACCCATGAATCCTCAATCCGCTCTCGCTTCCCGTCGCGGTTTCCTGCGTGGAGCGGGCGTCGCCCTCTGCTTGCCGTGGCTTGAATCGCTCGTTGGCATCGCGCACACGGCAGAGGTTGGAAAAGAGCCACGCCGCTTGTTGCTCATCTGTCTGCCGCTAGGCATTTACCGCGAGTCATTCGTTCCCAGCCGAACCGGGACCGGTTACGAACTCCCGGAATACCTCGCGCCGCTGACTGAGCTACGGGAGCGTTTCACTATTGTGTCGGGCCTGGAGCATCCGGACGTCGGTGGCGGACATGCCGCTCAAGCGCGCATCTTTACGGGCGTGCCGTCGGCGGAACGAAACCGCCGCTCGCTTGATCAATATGTCGCCGCTAC
>JBJTOW010000790.1:0-4169 GCA_046074805.1 Planctomycetota bacterium
CGTGGTGATGGGAAAGCGGCACCTGCGGGCGCCACACTCCAAAAAACTCTAATTGTTCGTTCTTTTTTCTGCACCGCACCGAATTCGCAACAGGTCATTCCCCGAGCTCTGTGCTAGGCCCGGCGATCCATCATTCGAGCAATGGAAGGAACTCGCCGATGACTCGAATGTCATCGGCTTGATCAGCAGTGACCTGGATCGGTGAATACTCGGGGTTTAAAGGCCGTAACTCGATCGTTTGATGTTGCCAGCCATCATCGCTCGTCTGTTTCGTCGAATAATACCGCTTTACCGTGTACCGCCCGCCGTCCGCTGGTGCTATGTGTGTGTTGACCTGCAACAGCAAGAGTCGGTTTTGCCGCGATCCCGCCGGGCATGGCCTGAACAAACACCACTGGCCGTCACGGATACGCGGCTCCATCGAACGGCCCGTCACCTGAGCCACAAACATGCCGGCTGAAACGCTCATCTCGGGTAAACGCACCCAGCCGATCGCCTCGGGGACTCCCTCCGGCCCCCAACCACCCGCTGCCACCGTCAGATCGTAGACCGGCACATGCGTCGAGTACCGCGCCGACGTCTCGATATGCCGCTCGATCCGTAGTTGTGCCCCACCGAACATTGCCAGATCCGCACCCTTGGGCGATACGGAAGCTACTGGTGATACGGCCACTACTGGCGACATCGCCGACGTCGGCGACAAAACGGTTGGCACAACGGTCGGCACAACGGTCGGCGAGCCTACTGGGGTCGCGTGCCACTCACCGTCAACCCTTGTGAACCGCACTCTGAAATCGGTGCCGGGCAGGCCAGCGTCCGCCCCAAACCACTCGCGGAGCAGGTCTCCCAATCGGTTACGCTTCTCGCCCACCGGCCAAGCGACGTTGCAGGCCACTTTCACAAACTTGAATTCCCAGCGGACACCGTTCGGTAAAAACACTTGCGTCGGACCCACTGGTCGACCAGGTAGTTGGGTCTGCTCGGGAACAAACAGAATCGGCCGTCCTTCGGCATGCGATACCTTCACCTCAAAGTGGCACTCGCCCCGATCATCGGTCGCCGGGACATTTCTGCGCGAATACACCGCCAGCCGCCATTCGACAAGTTCCTCCGTAAGCGACTCGAGAGGCTTGCGCAGCGCTTCCGGGCATTGGTGCTGAAAAGTGAAAAGATCGCCATCCAACCGAAACCACTCGCGGCCGTTCTGCGAATCCAGCCAGCGTTTAATCGGCCATTTCGTCCACCATGCAGTCCATTCATCATCGCTGGCAAGCTTGTGGTCGACCGCATGCCCTTCCCCTTCAAGCTCGCGGCGCAATATCGGATGGTTACGCAGATACGCGCGACATTGCCGCGATAAAGTGGGCAAATGAGCGGCCTGAAACAATTGCCCCTGGTCAAGTAGGACTCGCAGCACCACCATCTTATAGGACTTATTGAGTTTTGTGGTTTCAACCGTCTTAAGCCATTCGCGGAATCTTGCCGCCACCTCACGCTCGTCATTCGCAAGATCGCCTTCGCGCTCGATAAAGGTGAACCAGCCGCCATCCGCTTGGCTCACAACACTTGGCAGGTAGCCTCGCCCGAACAGCTCGGTGGCGGTTGGGCGCCGCTGTAATTCGTCCCGCAGCGCTCTGTACGCTTCGATCCCCGCCTTGGCGCCCGTGGGGATGAATTCCTTGAGCATATCGCGGACCGACAGTTCGACATCCAGGAGGCAGCCGTCGGGTAATTGTGGAGCGTCGCCTGCCAGCCAACGCTTTAAACTCGTCCATCCGCCATCCTGGCCATTCAACGATAATAGATGAATAAAACGCTGCGCGAAGATTCGATGATTGCCTACAAAGTCGATGACCAGCAATCGCGACTTGCCTTCAGCCGACCTCAGTCCGCGGCCGAGCTGTTGCAGAAAGATGATCTTGGACTCAGTGGGGCGCAACATAACGACCCTATCCACGGCTGGTATATCGAGCCCCTCGTTGAACATGTCGACGACACACAGGCAGGACAAATCGCCGCGTCGGAGTTGTTGCAAAGAATCGCCGTAACTGTCTCCGCCACCCGAGAAAACGGCCGCCGCCGTGACGCCTCGGGAACGCAGCCAATCGCGGGTGAAGGTCGCGTGACGGCGCGAACAGCAAAACAGGATCGTCCGGTCAGCGGGATGCTCTTGCATCGCCGCCCATAGCCGCTCCATGCGCTCGCTGCGAGCGACGCGTTGCTCCAACTCCTCGAGTTCGAATCGGCCGTTCCTCCACGGTATCTGACTGAAGTCAACCGTGTCCTTGAGTCCGATGTAATGGAAAGGAACGAGCGATTCCTCGGCGATACCATCGCCAATCGTGGCATGATAAGCCAAGTTGTCATCGAAGATCGTCGCCACGTCGACGCCGTCCGTCCGCTCGGGGGTCGCGGTTAGCCCCAGGATGAATGCGGACTGAATCCGAGCCAACACGCGGCGGTAACTTGGGGCGTGGGCATGATGGACTTCGTCGATGACGACATAGTCGAACGCTTCAGCCGAAAGACGCTCGAGGCCCTCGGGCCGAGCGAGTTTTTGAATCGACGCGACCACCAGTTCGCCCGCGAGGTCGTTTCGCGAGCCGATGTACCAAGCCGTGCGGGCTTGGCCAAACTGGGAATCCAGAACTTGCGACACGGCGGCCTCCGCCTGCGCGAGGATATGCGCGCGATGAGCCACAACAAGCACTCGTGGACGCCGTCCCAAGCGATCGCCAACCTGACGCGCGTCAAAGGCCGCCAGCCACGTCTTTCCCATGCCGGTCGCGACGGCTACGAGCGCTCGCTGATATCCGGCGTCGCGAATCCCCCGCAGAGCGGCCATGGCGCGCGTTTGCCAAGTTCGCGGCGCGAGCGGTTCCCGAATGTCGAACGATTCCGGCTCAAAGTGTGTCGCTCGATACCGCGCGGCCTTCGCGGTGTACGCCTCGATCAGTTCCGGCGTCAACGGCGAGGCGACTTCCCACAGCCGTTCGAAAGCCGCCATGAACTGCTCGTGAGCTTCCGTAGGCGTGCCGCTGGTCGATAACAGGTTCCATTCAACACCAGTCTCCAAGGCCGGCCGCGAAAGGTTGCTGCTGCCAACCGACAACAGTCCGCTATGTTCGTCCGCCACATACCAAGACTTAGGGTGAAACGAAGCCGGTTTCGACGGCAGTTTGTCGCTCTCGACCAAGCGGGCGGCGAGCGTTCCGGGTAGCTGATCGGCGCTGGCCGATTCGCACCAACCGCTCAGACGATCCAGTCCCTTCGGGTCCGAGATACAAAGGTAATCGCTCACAATTAGTCGAATATGAGCGGCATTCCGCAGAGCCGCAAACAAGGCCGATTCAACGACATCCAAACCTGATGACTGCAAAAACGACGCGAGTACATCGACGCGGCGCGCGCCCGCGATCCGCCACGACAACTGCTCCCACAACGGCGACTCTGGATAGCCAGTGCTCAACCGCAGCGTTTCGTCCTTGGGCGTCGAAGAGCGCGGCAGGTCCTGTTGGCCGCCTCGCGAAAGTTCGCCACGCGGCGACACAAGGTAGTTCGCTTTGCTCGGGATCACGTAGCGGACGCCGCCCCGCGGGTCCGCGACATCGCCCGTGTATCGCGGAATCACATGAACGTGCAAATGCATCACCGTCTGGCCAGCGGATAGCCCCGAATTGAACCCCACGTTGTAGCCGTCGGGTCGGGGTTCCAATGTGGCATCGAGCAACTGCTTGACCGCGTTGACAAGTTCCAGCACGGCCGACTGTTCGGCCGAGTCGGCGTCGAACCACGTCGCCACAACTCGCCGAGTGACCACCAGTACGTGCCCTGGACTGACCGGAAATCGATCCCAAATCGCGAACGCCAGCGAGTTACAAAGAACCCACTGCGTTTCAGGCACGCGCAGGAAGGGGGAATCCGTCATCGCCAAGTCCTCATCTTTTGGGGACGATTGTACCGGCGTCGGAGGTGTGTGTTGGTAAGTGGAAGATGGCGTCTCTGCTCGACGACGGACTTTCTAGTCCGTTGCCGCGGAGTGTTGAGGGAGACGAGCAGAGGAGCGACGGACTAGGAAGTCCGTCGTAGGAAGGAGGGAACGTGGGAGTTTCTAGGCCGTCGTCGGGCGGTTCGCGGGTGTGATCGTGGATGCGTCGAGCACAACTCCA
>JBJTOW010000791.1:0-5181 GCA_046074805.1 Planctomycetota bacterium
CCGCGAAGCCTGCTCCAGCGACACTTGCCGCCGTGAAACCGGTTCCCGCGACTCCAGCCATCGCCGCCATGCCGCCCATCCCCGAACGCTCGCAAGCGCAAGCCACGCGGAAACTGCGTGATGACTCGGCGGTGGCCGCGGCCCCGTCGCCGCTGTCGACGCCGCTTTCGACGCCGATAGCGACTTCGATTCCGCTGCCAACGCCGTCGGCGGCGACTGCGCCCACGACGGACCGGATCTCAACCAATGCCCGAGTGGCTGTGCCCGCGCGACAGGAGCCCACAAAGCCTGCGCCCGCGACACTCGCCGCTGTGAAGCCGGTTCCAGCTACGCCGACCATCGCGGCCGCGCCGCCGAACTCAGACCGCTCGCGATCGCAAGCCACGCGGAAACTGCGTGATGACGCGCCAGTGGCTGCGGCCACGCGGAAACTGCGTGATGACTCGTCAGTGGCTGCGGCCCCGTCGCCGCTGTCGACGCCGACAGCGACCTCGATCCCGCTCCCAACGCCGTCGCCGGCGCCTGTTCCCACGACGGATCGGATCGCAACCAATGCCCGAGTGGCTGTGCCAGCGCCCCAGGAGGCCGCGAAGCCTGCTCCAGCGACACTTGCCGCTGCGAAACCGGTTCCCGCGACTCCAGCCATCGCCGCCATGCCGGCCATCCCCGAACGCTCGCAAACGCAAGCCACGCGGAATCTGCGTGATGGCTCGCCGGTGGCTGCGGCCACGCGGAAACTGCGTGATGACTCGGCGGTGGCTGCGGCCCCGTCGCCGCTGTCGACGCCGATAGCGACTTCGATTCCGCTCCCAACGCCGTCGCCGGCACCTGTTCCCACGACGGATCGGATCGCAACCCATGCCCGAGTGGCTGTGCCCGCGACACAAGAGGCCGCGAAGCCTGTTCCAGCGACACTCGCCGCCGTGAAACCGGTTCCGGCGACTCCAGCCATCGCCCCCATGCCGCCCATCCCCGAACGCTCGCAAACGCAAGCCACGCGGAAACTGCGTGATGACTCGCCAGTGGCTGCGGCCCAATCGCCGCTGTCGACGCCGATGGCGACTTCGATCCCGCTCCCTACGTCGTCGCCGGCGCCTGTTCCCACGACGGATCGGATCGCATCCAATGCCCGAGTGGCTGTGCCAGCGCCCCAGGAGGCCGCGAAGCCTGCTCCAGCGAAACTTGCCGCTGCGAAACCGGTTCCCGCGACTCCAGCCATCGCCGCCATGCCGCCCATCCCCGAACGCTCGCAAACGCAAGCCACGCGGAAACTGCGTGATGACTCGGCGGTGGCTGCGGCCCAATCGCCGCTGTCGACGCCGATGGCGACGCCGATAGCGACTTCGATTCCGCTGCCAACGCCGTCGGCGGCGACTGTGCCCACGACGGACCGGATCGCAACCAATGCCCGGGTTGCTGTGCCCGCGCCACCGGAAGCTGTGAAGTCTGCTCCAGCGGCACTTGCTGTTGCGAAGCGGCCTGCCGAAGAGCCGCGATCACCTGCGAAGTCAGCGCCTGCGACGGTTGCCTCCGCGATGCCACTTTCCTCTCCGAAGCCCTCGGCCACGCCAACGGAAGCGACAGAACCTTCGCCAGCGACAGCGACAGCGTCTGATCGAATTGTTGCTCGCTCACCGGTGACTGTACCCCCGAAGCCGTCGTCTTCGGTGCGGGCCCCAGCGGCGATGTCCACGCCCCAGCCGATACCAGGCACGGCGACGGTGGCGGAGGCCAAATCCGTTGTCGCCAAGCCACCGCTGCCCGCCCCTTCCGCGTCGAGTGTCGTCGCATCCAGCGCGAAACCGACACCCGCGTCTTTAGCGGCCGTATCGAGCCGAGTCGGACAAACGCCTGATCTATCCAGTCGCACGCCGTTGACGCGAATTCCATCGCTCGACCAGCAGTCACCTAACGCTTTGCGGTCGATCCCGCCGCTGCGAGCGATCGCGGTACAACCGGCGGTGCAATCGTTGCCGCCTGTGCCGGAATTGCCGAGCCCGTCGGACAAACCGACTCCGGCGGTTCGCGGAGCCGACAGCAAGCCGGGGCCATCGATCACACCACCAGCACCACCGAAACCGGAGCACCTGCCACCCGCGAACGCCATTGTGGGCGAGTTGCCGCTCTCTCCAGAGGAGATGGACATCGAGGGAGTCGAAGGGGATTACTGTGAGTGCTGCGAAGGCACGATGGGTTTCTGGGAGCTTTGCAAGGCGATCCACGAGGTTGGCAAGAACATGCCTCAGCACCAACCTTACCTGGCTGAACCGTGGACCTATTATTACTTCCGACCTTACAGTCACTTGCACATTGCTAAGCAACAGCAAGAGGCGGCGGGTTGGGGAGCGACTCCGCAGCAACCCTATGCTCGAAAAATGTTTGACAAGATCTACGAGGATCTAGCGAAGGAATTCGAGCCGGAAAAACCGATGGACGACGGGGACGACCGCTAGGCAGATACGCCAGTCGATGGATCGACGGGGCAGGCGTGTCTTCCTCCTCCGCGTCTTTAACTCGACCGCGAAATCCATCGCGGCGAAAAATGGGTTAAAAACGTTTCCCATTTTAGGGCGTTGTCGATATCATCCCCAGACCTCTTTTCTGGGTGGAGTTCCGCGCCGGTCTTGTCGCGGAGTTTAGCGTCTAACGCCAGTTTCGCGGAATCGCGAACAGCTGGCGGAGGAATCGTGATGACACGCCTGCCAGACTCTTATACGCTTCTCTATTCGATCTACGACGATCCACAAGTCGCCGTTCGAGCGTTGCGGCAGAAGTGCCCCGAGCGGGACTTGTGTCTGCTACGCGGCAACTCGTCATGGGGCGAAGGCGTTGCGCTTCGCGACTTGCCCTATGGCGCCTCGCTCAACTATTGCGAAATCGTCGACGAACATAATCTGTTGCTCGACGCCTGGACCGACACCAAAGGCCGCTGGAACGTGGTCTGCAACCACTTTTGCCCCGCCTGTGGCGATCGCGTTTTGCTTGCCGTTCGGCGGATTGTCGGGATTGGCAAAGAGTCGACGTTCGCGGCCGATGTGTCGCCAACGTGCGGGACAGCCGGTCCAACTGCTCGGCGAGTCGCACCGGCCATTCATCGACGTCCCTCGTTGGCTAAAACTCGCAACATGAATGTCTGGAAAGGATGCCTCACGATCTTCCTTGGTGCGACGTTGGCTTCGCCAATCCGCATCGGATTCGAACGTGACACGCCAGACCCACGGATTCACGCGGCCGTATCGCCCTTGGGATGGTTGCGGCAGTTGTTGTCCGAGCATTCAGAACGTGACAAGCCGAATTTCAACCCGTTGCCAAAAAACTACCGCTGAAAAACGGGCGTTGCCGCAGGCGCCACGCCGTGGTCTCGCGAATGGGGGGCAACTGGGGCCGTGGCGCTGGCTGGGGCCACGGCTCCGACAGGCCGAGCCACGTCGATTTCACGGGGCGGGCTGGCGGCTGTCGCGGGGCTGGCGGTCGTCAAGGATTCGGCTTTCCGCGTTTGTGCGGTCCGTTCAAGATTCAGACCCCGAGGACGCCAGCCGCCCAATTTAGCTCCGGGACGACTGGCGTTTTGATCCGCAGGTCGAGACCGCGCGGGAGAACCTGCGGGCAGTTTGACGTTGATGTCCCGATACGCCTCCAGTTTGCGGCCGTCCTCGGTGACGTATCGAACATGCATTTGCAGGTGTTCGCGTTTAGGTGGCGCGGCGGGCCACGCCATGTGCAGAACCATCGCCGCCCGTGAATCCTCCGTGTCCGCCAGCTGCTCGACTTGTGTACGGTCCAAATCCCATCGCGCGACCCGGGCCGATGGGCCGCTCTGCGATAGATCCAGCACGACGACGGAAATCGCTCCAGGTTGTTGAACGCGTTCTCCACGCTCGTCGCGAAGTTCCAACGCCACAGTGACGCCGTCGTCGCCCGGCGCGTCGTCCAAATCAACGCCGCCCGTCGGCTGCGGCGCCAGTGCGATACTCGACACACGAGGCGAATCGGATGGTCCAGGGATCGCGGTGGTGCGACCCTTTGGGCTAGAACCGTTGGAAGGGCGAGCACCCGTTTTGGTCGCCGGTGCGGCCTTCGAGCTTGCCCGCTTCGCCGCAATCGGTGGGCCGAGCGGCCGAGTCGCTGACTGCGATGCTCCCGGAGGCGTCAACAGGGGCGGATTTCCAGGAGTCGGTGACGGTGGCGTCGACGACGGCCCCATGGTCTCCAATTCCGCCGGCCTCTGGGCCTCATTAGCCGCCTCCGCCCCAATCTCCGGGAATTGGTCCGATTGCTTCACAACGGGCGTCGTGGCGTCGGGCGTCGTGGCTGGGGGCGTTTCCAAAGTCGGCTCGGCGGTTTCCGTCGGCAACGGCTCAACGGCAGCCGGAGAACGCTCGACCGGCGGTTGCGAACTGGACTCACCCGGTTCGATCACGGGCGGTTTGAGCATGGAATCGTCGCCAAGTCGCGAACCATTCTCAGGTTCAGATCTCTGTTTTGAAGCCGGTCCTCGCGGCGATCGAAACGGCTCCGTTCCGGGAGCGGAACTCGAAGAATTCCTGCCGGAACGCTCCCCATGCGATTCGGTTCGCGTCGCAGTCCCTGCGCCGGCCCGCCGTCCCTGCTCGCGCTCAAGTTCGTCGCGAGCCACATCCAACTCGTACTCGAGTTGGTAGACGCGATCCTCAAGAGCGCGGCGTTCGGCCGCCATCGATTCAATATAAGTATTGACTCGCGGGCCGTTTTGACAACCTGCCAAGCACAGCCCAATGAGTGCCGTTGCAGATTGAACGCAAGCCACAAACCGCCAAACCGGACGCTGGCGCGGAAACGGAGTGGCGATGAAGCACTCGCGAACGGGGAATCGCACCATCCCTGGCGCCTCAATGGTAATAGGAGTTCACGCACGAAACGCGCGAACCCTACTACTCGCCGCGTCGGAGGGCAAGATCAATCCTACTTCTTGACTTCCATCTGCTCGATCACGCGATCGATCAAGCGATACTCGAGTGCTTCCGTGGCCGTCATGAAGCAATCGCGGTCTGTGTCCCGCTCAATCTTGTCGATCGCGTGACCCGTGTGCTTCAGAAGAATTTGATTCATCCGTTCCTTGATCCGCCGGAACTCGCGGGCGTGGATCATGATTTCCTCCGCCGTGCCTTGCATGCCCGCCAGCGGTTGGTGGATCATGATGCG
>JBJTOW010000792.1:0-5665 GCA_046074805.1 Planctomycetota bacterium
CCAGCTTCTACCTGCCGGAACCGAAGCCGGAGGCGATGTCCGAGTAAACGGCTGCCAGCGAGCGAGAACGCCGCGAATCCTATGGAACGGGCGCCAGTGCTGCGGCAACTCTCGATTTCTGGGTGGCGACGGACTAGGAAGTCCGTCGTACCCGGAAGTTTAGGGCTAATGAGGCACTAGTCGGTGGCGAAGGCAGGCGAAACGCGGCGGAAATGCTCGACCAGCCCGTGGGTTCCCGCCGCGCCCCCGAGTACCAACAACCGCGAGGGCGACTCGCCCGGCAGCACGTTTTGGAACTGTGAAATCGAGCGCTGCCATTCGGCCATCAACTGCTCGTGCAACGGTTGCAACGCCGTGGCGAGCCGTGACCAGTGGGTGACGAGGCGTGGGTCGCGTTTCCAGCGTTCCGCGTCGCTCCGGGACAACAGCAAGTCCCGGCACATTGCCCGCGTGTAATCGTCGCCCGCCTGGCCGACCGCCCGATACCACAGGGTTCTTGGACCACTGAACACGAGGTTGGTCACATCGCTGCCGCAATCCAGCAGAGCGATGGTTTTATCCTTGAGTTCGTTTCCGTACGCCGCCGGTTCGTCGCCCGCCAGTTCATAACGCAGCCAGTTATGCAACGCGACACTGTCGCTTTGCAGAATGTCGGGCTTCACGGCTAATCGGTTCCAGATCGCCAACCGCGATTCGACCACCAGCGATTTCGCGGCGACGAACACGATCCTGCGTCCTGGCGTCTCGCTGACGGTGGCCGCATCGTTCTTGGAAGGCTCGCCCTTGCCTGTCGCCGTCTCTAGCGCCGCGTAGTCCCAGACTAGTTCCTCCAATGGCATGGCAACTTGGCGACGAGCCTCGAAGCGGATCGCGTCCTCCAGCTTCTTCTCCGCGATCGGCGGCATGGAGAACCATCGGTTGAGCGTGTTCAATCCTGGCAAGTTGACGCACAGCTTGTGTCCTTGCAGTGCATGTTTTTCCAGGAGTCTTTCCAGTGTCTGCGTGTATCGCTCGGCCAGTTGGAACTCATCTCGCGCCGGTTCGGCGACCGACGCGTGTTCGAGCAGTTCTGCCGCCTCAACATGCGCGCGTCGCGACTTCTCATCCCATCGCAACAGCACCGCCTTGATCGCCGATGGACCGATGTCCACACCCCACGCCGATGTCGCTTCGCGACGGCGTTTGCCGAGCGACAGCCGGCTCCAGACGCTGTCTTTGACTGTCGGCTTCAGGTTGATGTCAACGGACGCTTCACCCAATCCCTGCAAGGCCAGACCCAACGCGACGAACCACCGTCCGGGCTGGGTTCGGAGCGTCTGGTCAACTTCCACGCTGGCGCCGACAAGGCGAGTCGAGCGGCCTAACCAATCGACGGGACAACCGGCGACTGTCTTGGCCGCCGCTCTTGACGTGCCCGATGCGGGCGACAAGTCCGCGGCGGCGAGCCACGCTTCGCGCGGAGTGGCTCGCAGCGCCGCGTGGGCGGTTCGCAAGGCCCGCTGCAAATCGGCGTTGTCCGGAGCGGATTCCACGGCCCGTTGAGCCAGTTCCGCATGGTTGGCGGTGGCCAGCGTGGCGGCGCGGACTTGTTCGGCCAGCCAGCAGCCCTCACGCGCCTCGAGTTCCAGTTGACGCGCTTCGTCGCTGGCGGCGACCGTGGGAATCCGCCGCAGCAGGTCGAGCGCGCCCGTGAAATCGCGTTTTTCAATCTTCTTGCGGGCCGCCTCGCGAAGCTTTCCGCCGAGTTGACCGGCGAGCTGTTTTGCTTCCGCATGGTCGGGTTTCAAGGCCAACAAGCGATCCAGCCGCGGCCCTAATTCGAGCGCGTTCTTCTGAGCGATCAGTTCGCGAATCTCGACGGTTAAACGTCCGATCCGGTCACGGCGATCGGTCGCTTCAGCCAACAACTGTTCCATCTCTTTCGTCCGAAGGGGCACGCGAACCGACTCCAGCTTGGCGATTGTCGCGTCAATCGCATGATCAGCCAAAAGCGCTCGGGCCTCCTCGAACGAAACTTGCGCGGCACGTTCCAGTTGCTTACGTTGCGCCTGATAGAGATCGAGCCGCTGCTTCGCTTCGCGGGCGAACGCGTCCAGTCGCGGATCTTCCACGCGAGCCACCTCGCGGAGCAATCCGAGCGCTTCGCCGAATTGCAGTTCGTCCTGCGCTTGTTGGGCGGCTTCAAGCCGTAGTTCGCACCACTGGGTCCGCTCGGTCGCGTAGGCCCGCAAGTTGACGCCGCACTGGCCGCAGAATTGCTCGCCACGCACATGCGGCGCGCGGCACTTGGGGCATTCCGCCAACAGTGATTTGCCACACGATGAACAGAATCGCCGGTCGGCCGCATTAGCCGCCCCACAATCCACGCAGGCTATCGAGCCCGCCGCAGCCAATTGCGGCGACGCAACGGACAACGACGCAACGGACGACGACGCGACGGACGACGCAATAGACACTGCGCCTTGCAGGGCCAAGGAGTTGACTCCGACGCGAGGGCCGGCAGCGACACCAGCGGACACTCCGGCAGTTCCCGGTGTCGAGGTGGCGGCATTCACGGCGCCGACTCGCGGCCCCGTCGCCGCCATCGCCCGCCTGAGGCTCGCGTCCAGAATCGACTTCAACGAACTGTTGCTCAAGGTTTCGGCGGCCGCGTCGAGCTGCGTGCTGACCTCGGACCAGAGGTCGGGGTCCGCTTCGTCGCGGAATCTATCGAGCAACTCGCGTTTCCGCCGCGTGGCCGCCTCGATCCGCGCCAACGAACTCTCGAGCGGTGGCAGCCCAAGCAATTCGTAGGGATTGGGAGGGCGGTCGGGCGTGGTGACATCCAGCCAGTGGAAATACGGATCAAGCGAGACGCGGGGCATGCGGCGAAAAAACTCCGGGAGATTAGTCGGGTAGTGGTGTTTCCAGCGAGTAAAAACCGCCGAACTCGCGCCACGGGATTTCGACGTCGGCCGTCTTGAACCCGCCTACGCCAGCCGCGAAACCGTTGTTGAGCAACCCGTCGCCGTCGCGATCGGTGACCGAGCGGACAGAACCATCGCCGAACAAGACATTGCAGTTGCCGCGATGCAGCGGCGCGAAGCCACGATAATCCTGGAGCGTGCCGCGATTCCAAACCGCCCACCATCCCGTGGCTCCAGCCTGCGGAGTGCCGTTGGCGAATGTAGGAACGGTCATGTCCGTGATTCGGACAGGGCCATCCGTGAACGACTTCGCCAGCGGCTCGCCACCCTGGAAGCTGTCGAGCGATGAGGAGAGCATTCCCACTGAGGCGGCGTCGCCTAACAGAGGAACGAAACTCGTGCCGACACTCGCGCGATCGAGCCGGACTTCGGTGAGCGGCCCCATCGTCACATTGCGCGACTTCAAGCTGGTGTCGCACGCCCCTTGATTGGGCTTCAAGTTGCCATTGCTGTCGATCGTCACGCCGGTCCGCGCGAGGTACCAACTGGAGCAGTAGTTCGTGTTGTAGAACTTGTTCAGCACGCTGTTGATCAACAGGTTTTTCCGCGCCTCGCTGCCGGGCGCGAACGAGTTCGCGCTCATGATCATCTGGCGGCACGGATTGACCGACTGCGTGCCGTCGATGTTCGTCGAGAGCGGCGAGCCCGCTCGGTCCACGCAGGTATCGAAAGTGGATACGTTGGCGTCGAGCAGCGGCCCGAAGTTCTCGCTCATGCGAGCGATGTTCGATGGGCAGGTCATCTTGCCAACCGGCACATTCGAATTGACCAAATCGGCGACCCATCCCTTCTCCGTGACGGCTCCGTCCCGCAGCCAATCCCAAGCGCCGGTGCAGATCGCGCCATTACGACGCTGAGCATGTTCGGCCAATGCTCCACCGAATTGCCGCAGATTGTTCACGCATGCGGCGCTGCGGCCTGATTCCCTCGCCATGTTGATCGCTGGCAGCAGCAGAGCGACCAATAGGCCGATGATGAAGATGACAACGAGCATCTCCACAAGCGTGAAGGCGGAACGCCGAAGTCCGACAACATTCAACGGCCGCGCAATGCGCCGCTGACTCCTCGACGCCAGTTCAGAACCCGCCGCCAGTTCAGCTCCCGCCGCCAGTTCAGCAACCGCCGTGCGCGATTCAGCGTCGCGATCGCACGTAGCCAAGCAACCGGCCATGTTCAGCCGCCATCCGCTTTCGAGAAGCTTCGCCGTTACCATCGACGCACCCGTGTCCCATCCGGTCCGAAAATGTTTGTCGGACCAAAACGCCATTTCGAGGAGCGGCGGCGACCACGTCCAACCGGCCGTCGCGATGCTCGACTCCTCCCTGGAAAAGGAACCGTTCCTTCCCCTCCCGCAGTACTCTCGGCGTCATTCAAGGGGCGTTTTATGAAGACCGGTTAAGCGTTTGGTGTTTGCGATGTGTGCTTTGTGTGAAGAACGTGGCCGCGTGACATGCGGAGCACCCGCCGTTACCATCCATACCTTAAGCACAAACGGCGAACCAACCCCCGATTCCGTTGGAACTGGAAAGCGATTCCGCGATGCGTCCCGAGGATATCTGTCCGCACCTGCCCGACCTGGATGCGGGAATCACCCGTCCACACTCGCCAGCGATCTATCCGGCGTCGGTGTGGAGGTGCGACGAACCATCCCAAGCCGACCGGATGTTGGCTGGACAGATCGCGGGCTACGTCTATCAGCGCGACGGCCACCCCAACGGCGATCAACTGGCCGAGCAATGCCGGTTGCTCCACGCGGCCGATCGGGCGGCAGTGACATCGTCGGGAATGTCCGCGTTGTCGGCGGCACTGCTGGCTTTCCTGCGGGCCGGTGACCACGTCGTCGTGGGCCGTTATCTCTACGGCAAGAGCCAAACGCTATTGATCGCCGAAGGTGGCCGCTTGGGGATCGAAAGCGGGCTCGCCGATACCTGCGACCTCGCGGCGGTCGAAGCGGCCATGCGTCCCAATACTCGCCTGATCGTCGTCGAAACGATCGCCAACCCGCGTTTGCAGGTGGCCGATATCCCGGGATTGGCCGAGTTGGCCCACCGCCACAACGCTTGGCTGCTGGTCGACAACACATTCGCGACGCCTCTGCTCTGCCGACCGCTGGAGCTAGGCGCCGACCTCGTCCTGGAAAGCATCACGAAGATGATGAACGGGCACAGCGACGTCATCCTTGGGTTGCTCGCCGGCCGAGCGGCGGGATGGGAACGAGTGCCACGGGCGATCTCGGCGTGGGGACTCGCCAGCGCTCCGTTCGAATGCTGGCTCGCTGCCCGCGGACTTGCGACGCTGGCTGTTCGAATGGATCGAGCGTTCGCCAACGCGGAACGCGCTGCGCGTCTGCTCGCCTCCCGCCGCGAAGTCCGCCAGGTCGACTATCCGGGGCTGGAGGAACATCCCCAGCACGCCCTGGCTCGCCGCCAATTGAATGGCCGTTTCGGTTCGATGGTGACATTTCACTTGCCGGGGGGAACGTCCGCGGCGACCGCGTTTCTTCGCGCCGCCCGCCGTATCCCCTTCTGCCCGTCGCTGGGGGAAGTCGCCACGACCATCAGCCACCCGGAGTCCACCAGCCATCGGGCATTGACGGTGGCGGAACGCGCCGCCCTAGGTATCGATGGCGGCACGCTGCGGTTATCCGTCGGCATTGAATCGAGCGACTACATCGAAGAGTGTCTGGTCGAAGGTTTGGC
>JBJTOW010000793.1:0-14125 GCA_046074805.1 Planctomycetota bacterium
CGGCAATCCACGGTCACGAGTCGGACGCCCGCTTCGACGAGTCGCCGTGCCAATAGAAGGCGTTGATTCCAGCCCGGGTTATCGCCACCGGCGACCATCCGCGGCGTGTAGGGTCGCGGATAACCGTAGCGATCCTTGACCGATTGAGGTTCGGAGTCGTAATCGAACGCCTCACGAACCCGCGCACTGGTGATCATTTCCCACGCCCGCTGTTGATGGCCGTCGACCGCGTCAAGGGTTCCGCTGGCATCGATATCGCGGCGGAGACGGTCCAGGCCGTTCATCAGACGCCGCCGATCTTCGACTTGGGCGACCCCCAGTTCATTGGGCAGCGAGAGATTGGAAACGGAGAATTTCTGGCTGCGCGAGGCGGGGTCGGCGAGCGTTTCAAAGGGCCGGCAGGCGGGCCCGAGATAAGCGGAATCGGTGCCGGGGATGCGCCGCGGGATCATGACGTAGGCCAGCATTGCCGGATCGAGCGCCTGGAGTTGTTTGGCGGCGACACTGCCCATACTGGGGTGGATGTTGACGTTGTCGTCCGTGCCGGGGCCATATCCCGTGAATACAGCCTGGTGACAGCGATTTTTGTTTCGGCTACGTTTTTTTCGAGATGGCGCGGCCATGACTCGTCGGCATTCGCGAATGGTGCGATGGATTTCTGAAAAAGTCGTTTTTGGGGGGGGAAATTTTTGCCGCCTCTGGCCGAACCGTGTCCATCTCCGAAGAATTCGCTAACCGGCGTCTAGCCAATGTTCGAACGTTGTTTGGTATTGGCGGGCGTTGGCAAACGTGGGGCAATCCGTGAATGGCGAAGGAAACTTCCCCATGCCCCGTTGCGCGCGTAGGTTGATCATCGACGAATCGACAGTTGGCACCTATCACTGCTCGAGCCAGTGTGTCCGTCGTAGTTCTTTTCGGGACGCCATTAAAGGCGGTCTGGACCTGGATCATCGCCGCGAGTGGTTCCGCAAGCGGCTCGAATCGCTCGCGTCGCTGTTCGCGGTCCAAGTGACGGACTTCGCGATCATCGATAACCAGTTCCACGTGATCCTTCGCAACCGCCCTGACTTGTCGGCAACTTTCAGCGCAAGCGAAGTCGCTAGACGCTGGCAGCGACTGTCTCGGGCGAGTCTCGAGTTAAGGCCAGTGGCGGAAGCGAAGTTGCTCAAAAAACTGTCCGCAAAGCGGAAGTGGGTCGCCGATCGTAGGCGCCGGTTGAGCAGCATCAGTTGGTTCATGTTAATGCTAAAGGAGCCAATTGCACGAGCGGCCAACGCTGAGGATGGGGTGCGAGGCCACTTTTTTGGAGAGCGTTTTGAATCGTTGAAGTTAGCAGATGACGAACAGGTTCTCGTCACCAGCCTTCATGTCAACTCATTGGCCGTGCGCCTTGGTCTAGCGGAGAGCGTTGCCAGCGAAAGATTCACAGCGGCTCAAGCTTGTTTGACCGGAACTGGCGACTGGCTGGCAGACACAAGCGAAGCGAATCCAGCCGCCGCAAGTTGGTCCAGCGACATCGCAGGCTCAGAGTTGTCGCGGTTGGTCGATTGCGAGGTTGAACGGCGGGACCATCCACCGAGAGACGAGATCATTCAATCGAGCGATCCACCGCGTTTGGTTTCGGAGGGCGATACTGAATCGACGAGCGGGGCAAGTTGTCGATCCGGTCGGGAGTCCACTACAGTCGCCGTTGATGCGACCAAAAGGACTAGGCTAATTCACCGCTTACCACTGGAAGTCTACTGTGACTGGTTGGCGGTAGATTCCCGTCGGGACAGCGCGGCTGACGGGGTTGTCGATCGGGATGAGCAGTTTGGATTGGGAGTCGATGTAGTTTCACAAGTGCGTGTCGACGGCACTCGCGACGCCGGCGCTGCGGTCATCGATCGTGGTGATTCTAACCCGCAGAGTCCTATGGCCCGGCACACGCCCGTTTTACAGGTCCCCAAAGAGTTGCCACGAGTCTGGGGGCGCTTCGGCCTCGACGGCGATCGATGGTCGCTAGCGGTTCCTTTAATCGCTCGCCGCTTTCATCGGTTCGCGTTTGTAGCCGATGCAATGCGTCAGGATACTAAACGCTGGGCAGCCAAAAGTTAGTCGCGATTCCGGGCGTTGGACGTACACGCATGAGAGTATGCCAGCACTGGGGCGCGCCATTGCCATGTGGTACAACATTATCAGTGTGTGGGCGTTTGGACGCTCCGTACGATCGATGGGTAGGCCAATAACCGGTCGAAATTGATCCATCTGAATGGCGGGTCGATTCCGAAAAAGAAGGACCTGGCACGCCTGCATGTCCCGCGCGCCGCAATCGGCGTCCGCGATGAGTTGCCGTTTCTCCACGGTGGGATTTTCGATGGATTCTCGCCACTGAACCATCATCACTGGTCCAGTTCCAGGATCACGCCCCAACTTTCGTCAATATTGGACCGGTTTGCGGCAACGCAAACCGTTTAATCGTAAATCGGACGATCCCGAAAAAGTCAGTCGAGAAGAGAATAGACTGTCTTGCCGAAACAATGCTAGATTTCGTTGGCGATTCGCCGAAGCCGCCGATAATTAACTGTTATCTTAATAGATTCACGAAAAAATGAATCCGTTGGTATTCTGATATCTGACAGCTTGAGGAGGTGACATGCGGATTGTCCTAGGCTCGTGAACAGCGAAGCGACTCTATTCCGTCAAACTTGCTTCAGATGAGTTTGAGCGTTCGCGGTTCCTGTTTTGTCGGTGGGCAAACACACCTGTCGAATCTTCGCAGAGTAGCGCAAACGTCGCTCAACCAGGAAAGAATTTGTGAACACCTAGTGGCTCGCTATAGCCGCTAAAGCAGCTTGTCGGACCAGTCGAAGGAGGCAAGCGATAACACGTTAGACTGTCTCTACGGCGAGATTGTGTCGGTGCCGCGCGAGCAGCCGCAGCGACCAACGCCGAAAAGGCTGGGTGCGTTGCTCTTAAGGCGTTATGCAGTATGGCTTTGTGGGCATCGTGTAGCTCGCCATCTATTCTTGTCGACATCGCGGAGACGCAGGTGGCATCGCGCGGAGTTCGCATCTATTTGGCGAGGAAAGAGGGCGGCATCGAACGCAAACGACGGCTGGCAGTGACTGGCGATGCGATCGAGTAACCGTTCGCGGCTCGGTGCAATAACCTGCGCGGCGGTAGCAGCAATGGCCGGTGTTTGCGGCAGTAGCGTTGGCGCTGGGCTAGCGTCGAATTTGGCTCGCATCGCCTCGATCAAGATTTGATAGGCGTTGCGGTTCTGCAGGCGGCACGTTTCCGAATTCGTCAACAGACGTTCCAGGAAGCAACTCCCCGACTCACTTTGGGTTCCGAAGCTCAGCTTGCGATAGATCACTGCCGGACGAAGCGCGCGCTCGGCCGCGGCGATCGAGTGATGTCACGCCCCACAAGGGGCGTTTTTTCGACAACAGGTGGCTCCCAATTCGATGATCGTTGCCAATGCCCGCTCGGCGCGCCCTCGAGCAGTTCGACTTGCGTGGTGATGCCGCAGCACGCGCAGTGGCCGCGATGCAATTGGTATTCGTCAATGATCGAGGCGATCTTGGGTAGTTCCCAGACTTGATGGCGAGTCGGCGGCGAGGCGTCGGCCTCAAGTTTGCCGTCGCATCGGCGCCACGCGTCGGGATGGATCGCGGTGACTGTGGTGAAGGCTTCAACGGGAAAAAGTGTTCGCTGATGCCGCTTGTGCCCGCTCTGACCGCCTCGATTGCCTTACTTTCCCGGCCGCTTCTTGCGGTCGGGCTTGGCATGAGGATGTTCGGTGCTGGGAGGCAACGAAGAGTGGCGCGGCGTGAGCCTTTGCAGCTGTTCGGTCAGCGACTGCACTTGCTGTTCGAGTTCGCGAATTCGCTTCTCATAACGCCCGACCAGTGCTTCGATGAAAACCCGGGCCGGTTCGGCTTCGGGTGGCAGTTCGATGCGTGGTGGAGGCTCGCTCATACGACTATTGAGCCAGATAACACGTGTTCAAGTCCAGGCCAGTTTACGAATTTTATTGCACCGGGCCGTGAACGGTTACTGTGTTCGACAACTGTCGTGCTGACCGTCGTCGGTGCCGTCGATACCCAACTACCAGACGGGCTTATCCCGGAATGCCCACATGATCCACTTTCCACACCCATGAATGCGCTCTTTGCGCTCTCGATCCACTTTTCCCGCGATATCAAGTGATGGGTGCTACCTTCAAGCCTCCTTCGAATTCTCGCGGGCGTGCCCGTGAAAGTTGCAAAAACAAACAGGATCGTTTGCGATTCGAGGTCGTGCGGAGGCCGCCCGTTATCGCCGTGCGGCCGGTTGAAGGGCGATCGCCAGACGGTCGCGTCGTCGCAAAAAGCGGTGGGAATGAACTATCGCCGTAACGAGCATTTTTACAGCACTGGACCCAAGCATCCCGCCGGCTCCGTGATTCGACTCGCGGCCCACCGCTCGGAGAAGTTCTACGTCCAACGTTTAATCGCGCGATGCGACGCCGCTCACCACCGAATCCTGACCGGCAGCCGGACGTTAATGAACCGCTCCACCCGCATTGCCACCCCATTCGTTCATCGCCCTACTGGCTAACCATTCAGTCCGGTTAGAACACCCGTGCTGTCGCCCAGAAAAGGCAACTGGACATCCACGCGATCCAGCATCGCAAGCCAGAGGTTGTTAAGCGGCGTTTCCTTTGTGTATCGCAGGTGACGGCCCGTTTTCACGGTGCCGCCGCCACGCCCCGCCAATAGGATCGGCAGATCGTCGTGATTATGGGCATTGCCATCGGAGTTGCCGCTGCCGTAAGCGATCAGGCAGTGATCGAGCAAGCTGCCATCGCCCTCGCGGATCGACTTGAGCTTACTCAGCAGATAGGCAAGCTGT
This sequence comes from Planctomycetota bacterium, assembly GCA_046074805.1. Lineage (GTDB taxonomy): Bacteria > Planctomycetota > Planctomycetia > Pirellulales > Pirellulaceae > CAIXSC01. Next base: position 4,879 of record JBJTOW010000793.1, read on the forward strand.
TTGACATGGAACGTATTGATGTCGCGGATCTTGGCTTTTTTGGCTTGATCGTTGCCGTGGTGCGACAGATCGTGGTGGCCTTCGCTCACGCCAATGAACGGATAGGGCTTGTTACTGCCCTCGTTCGCCAACACGAACGTGGCGACCCGGGTGACATCGGCTTGGAAGGCGAGGACCATCAAATCGCACATCAGACGAATGTGTTCTTGATAGTCGCTTGGCGGGCCATTCGGTTTGGCGTATTCCGGCGTTTTCACCTCGGGCAATCGTGCGGCCCGCTCCATTCGTTCTTCAATGTCGCGAATCGACGTGAAGTATTCGTCGAGCTTTCTTTGGTCCGCGACACTGATTTTGCCCTTCAGGTCGCTGGCGTCTTCGCGAACGACATCGAGAATGCTCCGGCGGCGTTTGTCGCGGCTGAGCCGATCTTTGTCGGGAACTGTTGCGCATAGCCGTTCGAAGACGAGCTTCGGATTGACTTCCTTGGGATTCGGCTGCGTCGCGGATCGCCAGGACATCGTCGACGAGTAGACGCAGCTGTAGCCGGAGTCGCAATTCCCCGCCATTCCGCCCTGCTCGCAACCGATCTCCAGGGATGCCAATCGGGTCTGGTCGCCCACGCGCGAGGCGGCTACTTGGTCCACGGAAACGCCGGCGCGAATATCGGTGCCGTCGGTCTTGCGCGGCTGGGCGCCGGTGAGAAACGCGGCGAGCGCGCGGGCGTGGTCGCCGCCGCCGTCGCCGTGCGGACGGGCCTTGTCGGCGGTCAGGCCTGTGAGGATGTTCACGTCGCCGCGCAGGTCGCTGAGCGGTTCCAGAATCTTGGGAAGATCGAAATCACCGCCTTCGGAGGCCGGGGTCCAATCGGCCATGTTCTTGCCGTTCGGGACGTATAGGAAGGCCAGTCGGTTGGGCGCCGGACGAGCTGATTTGTCGTCGTTCGCCCACGCGGTAACGGGGCCCATGACTTCCAGCCAGGGCAGAGCGATCGCGGCTCCCAGCCCACGGAGCACGGTGCGGCGGGCCAGCGGTTGTGAATAATTCATCGGGATCATTCCTTTCCTCGGCGGAGGCGAAACGGATCGCTCGCCGCGATTTCCGCCGCCAGGGTCGAAAACTTGAAACCATCGCGTTCCAACGCGACGCTTATTCGGTCCACCGTCGGTTTGTCATAATATTCCAATCCGCGGCCTAACGCGTAAGTCAGCATCTTTTCCACAACGCAGCGGGCGAACTGCGACTTCTTCTCTAGCAAAATCGACTTCAGCTCGGCGGGCCCTTGAAACGCTTTGCCGCCTGGCAATTCACCCGACGCGTCAATCAACGCGTCGCCGTCCATCCGCCGCCACGCTCCAATAGCGTCGTAGTTTTCGAAAGCGAAGCCGAGCGGATCCATCGAGGCGTGGCAATTTGCGCAGGCCGGATTGCGGCGATGTTGCTCCATGCGTTGACGCAGCGTTCCCACCAACGGGCCGCCATCCGGCTTGTCCAGTTCCGGCACGTTGGGCGGGGGCGGGGGCGGCGGCGCGCCGAGCAGTTGTTCCAAGACCCAACGACCCCGCTTGACGGGCGAAGTCCGGGTCGGATTCGAAGTCACTGTCAGGACGCTCGCTTGTTGCAAGAGTCCGCCGCGTTCCGGCGATGCCAGAGCCACCCGAACGAAATTGGGACCGCGGACCGGCTGAGCTCCTGGTTTGACGGGCTTTTGACCGGCCGCCGTACCATGCGTGTCGACGATCCCATAATGTTTAGCCAACGGCTCGTTCAGATACGTGAAATCGGCCTGGATCAGATCGAGCAAACTTCGGTCCTCGCGGATGATTTCCGCGATGAACAGCCGCGTTTCCTCGGCCATCGCCGCGCGAAGCGGTTCGTTGAACGCTGGAAATAGCCGAGCGTCGGGAGCGTGCGATTGCAGGCGGCCAAGTTGCAACCATTGCAAGGCGAAGTTCTCCACCAGCGCGCTCGCCTTTTTGTCTTGCAACATACGCCGGACTTGTCCGGTTAGATTCGCGGTCAATTGCCCACGGGCAGCGAGTTCCGTGAGTTCCGCGTCTGGCAGCGAACTCCAGAGGAAGTAGGACAGCCGCGCGGCTAATTGGAACTCGTCGATTGCCCGCGTATCCGGCGCCGTCGGACGATCATCCAGTTCGAACCGGAACAGAAACTTCGGCGATACCAGCACCGACTGAACGGCCAGTTGCACGCCCGATTCCCAGGACTCGCCACTGGCGACCACTTTGTCGACGATCCGGGCATACCGCTCCACCTCTTCGGTCGTCGCAGGCCTGCGGAAAGCGCGAGGAACGAACCGACCGATCACTTCGCGAGTCTGTTCCACCCGCGATTTCGATGCGTCGCAAGCGAGGAGCATGCGATGGGACAGCGGCCTGACTTCAAGCAGCCCCTCGGACCAGATGTTCTCGATGAACAGTGTTGGGATCGGCTCGCCCTCTGGCGGACGGACCACCGCCACTCCGACCTTTTGAATATCGCCGCGCTTGCTGATGGGGAATTCGATCTCTTGCACTTTTTGCGGATCGTCCGACGCAATGTCGAAAGTCTTCAGGATCCGCATCGGCTTGCACATCTTCAGGTTGCCACCCATGAGCTGGTCGACCTCGGAGTCTGGAGAGGCGTCGGGCAGATTCGGTCCAGAGATGAACAGCGCCACCTTGACTGGCAGATTCGTTTCCTTCGCGGCGTACAGCCGAGCGCGAAGCACGAGGTCGGCATCGGCGGTGAATTTCAGGTAGTCAGCGCCCGCCGTGAGCGGTCCTGCGAAAATCGGGTTGGGGTCCGCTGGGCGGAATGGCCGAAAACGCGCTTCGGCCTCCGGGGCGTTGTGCGGATAGGGGTGTAGGAAGCGGGCTGACAGATACCGCCGTGGCACGGGTGGCAGTTTTACCAATATCGCCCGCTCCGCGATCGACTCGGCGGCCGCCAAGTACCGTTCCATCAGCACTGGCGACAGCGTCAACACGTCGCCGATGTTGTCGAACCCATGACCAACATCGTCCGAGGGAAAATCTTCGGCCGGTTTCAAGTCGACCAGGAGCAAATCGCGGACGGTGTTGTTGTATTCGGTCCGGTTGAGTCGCCGCACGGTGACCCGGCCAGGATCCGGTTTCGCGTTGCGATCCGCGTTTTCAAACAGTTCGCGAACCGCCTTGATAAACGCCTCTTTCTCGGCAGCCGCTGGCTGCGGCGAATTCTCCGGCGGCATTGAGCCGTCGTGAACAAGTCCAATCAACTGATCCCATTTCTTCCTTGCCTTGAGTAGCGACAACTCATCCCGAAACGCAGTTAGCGATAATCCCGCCTTGGGATTCGTTTCTCCATGACACTTCTCGCAATTCTGCATGAGAAACTTCGATACGGCGGGCGGTAGGGGGGCCGATCGCTCCGCTGGATTGGCGGCCTTGCCGGAGGGCGCGGACTCGGCCGGTTTCTCCCTCTGTTTTATCGGCTCGAGTGCTGATACCGACCTATCGGCGTTTACCACGAGACCGCCGACGAACGCCACGATGACGAGATGTACGGGAGCAAGCTTCCAGCGACTCATGGGATAGATACTCCAGCGGACGATGGCCCGGTGAGGGCCCGAATCAAAAGTGTCAGCCGCAACGGAAGAATGGGGGGCCGGGGGGGGTGTCGGGTGTCAGGCGGGCGGCCGACAGGGGTCAGCCGTGTAGTCCGGTATACTATCCGACCGACGAATGCGGCCGCAACAAGAGTCTGGTTACCGTCATCAGGTCAGTACTCGGGTCAGCACATCGACTCGAAGCAAAACCGAAGACAAGAACCCCCTGAGGCGAGACGCCCAAAGGTCCGAGTTTCGGTAGTTCGACGGTTCGAGTAAGATTTTTGACTTGGTCTTAGGCAGGATTCGGAAAAATGCACCTGAGGAGACGATCCCAATGAACCAACCGCGTTTTTCGCGACGCACGGTGCTCCAAGCCGGCCTCGCGGGTGGATTGTCACTTGCCGGTTTGTTGCGAGCGGAATCGTTGATCGGCGATGAGACGGCCGGGGAAAACGTGTTGACTGGTCGAAATGTTCGATGCAAGTCGGTCATCAACATCCATTTGGATGGTGGACCGCCGCATCAGGACATGATCGATCTTAAGCCGCTGGCGCCTGTCGAGATCCGCGGCGAATTCACCCCCATCGCCACTCGTTTGGCCGGTTTTCAAATCTGCGAGCACTTACCGGGGCTAGCAGCCATCGCCGACCGATTGGTATTCATTCGGTCGTTGGTTGGAGCTGCGGGAGCCCATGACGCCTTCCAATGCCAATCCGGTTGGGAAGCGAAAAGTTTGGCGGCGATTGGCGGACGGCCCGCGATGGGGTCGGTAATCGCCAAACTACAAGGCTCGCCGGGCGATGACGCGCCCGCATTTGTCGACATGATGCAAGGGCGTCCGTTAGTGCGCAATAGCGCACGGCCCGGATTTTTGGGTCCAAGTTACCAACCATTCCGTCCAGCCATGGATCAATGGTTTTCCCGGCCGCTCGAAGAAGGTATGAAACGCGAACTCGCCGCCCGCGGCGCGGACCATCAAGTCCAATTGCGGTTGGACGAGCGATTGACGCGGACTCGATTGGACGAGCGATCGCGACTTGCAAGCCAACTGGACCGATTCCGTCGCGACGCCGACAATAGCCGCATGATGGATGCGATGGACGCGTTCTCACAGCAAGCGGTTGGTATTTTGACATCGGGGCGATTCGCCGAAGCGTTGGATTTGCAACGTGAGCCAGCGGCCGGACTCGCTCGGTACATTCCCGTCGCTTCGGCAATTGGCCAACGCTTCACGACGGCGGAGGGGCCTGAATCGGTTAAGAAGTTCTTGATGGCTCGGCGGTTGATCGAAGCCGGTGTGCGTTGCGTCAGCCTGTCGCTGAGTGATTTTGACACGCACAGCGACAATTTCGGGCGGATGCGGAACCTGTTGCCACTCTTGGATCACGGCCTGAGCGCTCTCGTCTCCGACCTCGATGAACGCGGCATGCTTGACGATGTCTCCATAGTTGTCTGGGGAGAATTCGGACGCACTCCGAAGATCGACGGCAAAACAGGAGGACGCCACCATTGGCCCGCAGTCGGAATGTGCATTCTGGCTGGTGGCGGCGTGCGATCTGGGCAAGTGATCGGCGAGACGGATCGAGAGGCCGCAACCGTCGTCGCGCGCCCCGTTCACTACCAAGAAGTGTTCGCGACACTCTTCCGTAATCTTGGGATCAAGCCCCAGGGCCTGACGCTCAACGACATTTCCGGACGGCCGCAACACGTTTTAGAGCGAAGCCAGCCAATCCGGGAAATCGTTTAGCTGCGCGTGTCGGTACGATCGGCAAACCTAATGGGCGGGTCGATCCGTTCGCGGTGCCTCGACCGAATGCCGTTCAGACACCGAATTCCGTTCAGACACCGAATGTCCCCGAGTCACTCCCAAGTCCTCATGGCTTGAGGCGTGAATGGCATCGTGAACCTCCGACCGGTGAATGGTGGTGGCCGGTGGCGCTTCAATCCCCAGCCGTACCCGATCGCCGCGGATCTCGACCACTTTGACGACAATTTTGCCGTCGATCACAATTTCTTCGTTTAACTTCCTCGATAGCACCAGCATCTTGAGTCCCTCCTGGATCGCATCTGCGAAATTGTACCGATCTGGCCACGCTGATGTTTCATCTTTTCCACAATTTCCTCGAATTCACTCGATTTTGTCTTGAGCATGGCGTCCCAGGGGCATGGCTTGATTCGCGCGGTATCTTAAAAGGGCGGTCCGATGAAGCGGGCGGCGGAAGGCGGAGCGATCGGGTGGGCGATCCGTAGGGCGGTGCCAACTTGGCGTTTTCCAGTTCGCGGTCCGGTTGTAACTGGTCGGCAGTAGATTTCCGAGGGTTTTTCCAAGAGGCGAGCGAATGGGCAAGCGAATAGATAGGGCGGCAGTGGACTGGTTTCGCTTGAAGCTTGTGCTCGCGACCGCCTTGGTTCTCGTGGTCTCGGGCGTTGGTCCATGCCTGTCGGCACGCGAGCTGTACGTGAACAATGAAACGGGGGACGATCGCTTTGAGGGGCGGACGCCGCAGTACGAATCCGGGGACGGCCCGTGTCGTTCTATCGCCCGAGCGCTGTTTCTCGCCCAGGCTGGGGACACGGTTGTATTGGCCAAGACGGCTCTGCCCTATCGCGAGAGTGTGACGCTTCAGGGTGGACGGCATTCGGGAAACGACTTCCGACCATTCCGCCTCTTGGGTAACGGGGCGACACTGGACGGCCGTACGACCATTCGTCCCATGGCTTGGGAAAAATCGCGGGGCGACGTTGTGCGATTCGAGCCGGTCCATAAGAGCCTGGGAATGTTGTACCTCGATGGCTTGCCGGCCTATCCCCGGCGCGACACGGCGGCGGCGGCTCGCCCCGAGCGGTTGCAGCCAGGGGAGGGATGTCTATTTGATGGCTGGTACTACTTTCGCCGCGAGCCCGATCGGATCATCTCCGAGTACGCTTTGTCCGCCACCGATTTGCCGGTGGGTATTACGCTTCACGACGTGAGAAATGTGCGGATTGAGGATTTGGTCATCCAAGGATTCCAGCGGGATGGCTTGTCGGCCGCCGACGGTGTTTCCGAGCTCACTGTGGACGGACTGACGCTCCGCGGCAACGGTCGCGCTGGCGCGGCGATCTTCGGAGCCTCCCGGGTGACGTTGGCGAATTGTTTAGCGGGCAACAACGGGAAGGCGCAGGTTTGGGCTTCAGGACACTGCTGGGTTGATTTGAGGGATTGCGCGCTCCCTTCCCGCTCGGCGCCGGCCGTGTTTCGGGATGGCGACTCGAGCCGAATTGTGGGGGGAGACTCATTTCTTCGGCCGCAAGCCACTGCCGCGTTAGGCGTCGAATCCAGTCGCGAACGATTCAGAGGTGGCCTTAAGGACCCGCGCGGTGGCGATTGGCGAACGAGGCGATGGGAATAGGCAACCGCAAGTCATCGGGGCCCGCTTCGATCTCGTTTTTGTTGACTTAGCCGGGGTGCCAGCCTATACTTCCCCAAGTTAGGGATGCCGTCGCACGACACTCGTCGAGACTTTTCCAACCGACGGTCCCTACGGAACGAACCGAATTGATGGATTGGCAAGCCGGGAAGGCTTGCCGAGTCGGCGTTTCGAAAGAAGGATTGTTGGTGATGGCCGAACCGCGACATGGCGATACCTCGCGCCGCGAGGGAGAACCGCTGCGGGATGCGATGCGTCCCGAGAGTTGCGTCTCTTCGTCCGTTGCCGAGCAACGGCCAAGCGAGCTTGACTGGGAAGGTCTGGCTGACGCAGAAGATAAAACTGTAATCTCTAAGCGGCCACCTGTCGCAATACCCTCAGGCGTCGTGCCCTCAGGCTCAGTTCCGTCCGGCACAATTCAGACCAACGCAGTTCCGTCCAACGCAGTTCCGTCCAAAACAGTTACGTCCGGTGTGCTGCCTTCAGCCGAAGTTACCGGCGGGAACGGTCGTGTCGGTTCGCCAACGGCGGACGAACTCGTGCGATCGAGGGGCGAGAGCGTCGCGATGCATGTTGGCGGAAAGTCCGAAATTCCTGGGAATGCGGACGCCAAAGCGGACCCACGGCCCGATTCGAAGGCCGACGCGATCAACGAGTTCCTTGCTGTGGGAGGGTTGCCAGGGTCGGCCCGCGAACGGGCTTCTAAAAGGATCGCGAAGTCCCATGGGTCGCATGATGGAGTGAACGAGTTGGGTTATGAGGGAACGCGGGTCGGAAATCCGGACGCGTCGCCCGACGTGGTTTCGGGGATGGCCGCCGCAGTGGCGATGGAGAGCCCTGTTGGCAGTCCGACTGATCTGGGGCGTCGATTGGAGGGCTTGCAACTCGGCCACTATCTTCTCGAACAGTTTGTGGGTGGCGGTGGCATGGGCGCCGTTTTTCGAGCCACGGACACGCGACTTAGCCGCATCGTGGCGGTGAAGGTGATGGCTCGAGACAGAACCGATGAAGACACGTTGCGGCGGTTTCAAAACGAAGCTCAATCCGCCGCTAGATTGGATCACCCGAACATCGCCCGCGTTTATTACGTGGGGGAAGACGCGGGCTTGAACTTCATCGTCTTCGAGTACATCGAGGGCACGAACATTCGCGATTATGTGCAGCGGCGCGGACCGTTGCCTCTCGAGGAATCAATCAATTTCACGATGCAGTTGGCGGAGGCGTTGGAACATGCGCACCTGCGGTCGGTGGTTCATCGCGATATCAAGCCATCGAACGTGCTGGTTACTGGCAATGGGCAGTTGAAGCTGGTCGATATGGGACTAGCTCGGATGCACCAGGTCAAAGCGGCCGACGCTGAATTGACGGCCACTGGCGTGACACTGGGAACGTTCGACTATATTTCGCCGGAGCAGGCGAAGGACCCGCGAAGCGCCGATGTTCGCAGCGACCTTTACTCCCTTGGGTGCACGCTGTTTTTCATGCTTACAGGCCGGCCGCCGTTTCCGGACGGCACGGTGCTGCAAAAATTGCTCAGTCACAGCAGCGAGCCGCCGCCGGACATCTTGGCGTTACGCGGCGATCTTGATGCGGAATTGGCCGAACTGGTCGGAAAGTTGCTCGCTAAGCTGCCCTCGCAACGCTTCCAAACGCCGGGTGAACTGATTGGCGCGTTGCTGCTGATCGCCGACCGATTGGGGTTCGACCGGCTTGCTCGGCCCGGCGTAGTGGTCATGGCCGCTCCGGTAGGCTTTTGGGCGTTCGTCGAGCGGCAACTGCCGTGGCTGGCGCCTTGCGTTCTTTTTATCGCGGGCATGGCCGCGATGCGTTGGGGTAGCAACTCAGAAGTCGGACCAGCCTGGGTGCCATTGCGTCCGAGCTACGAACCGATGGCCGCTGCTGGCTTGCCCGTCGTACCGCTGACGCAGGAACCCAATGCGGTGGTGGGCGATGAAGCCGTTCGCGCTGGGCGCAGTCCCCGTTCCTCGCCATCGGAAACGTCTTCGCCCAGAGTATCTTCCCCCGCCACGTCACCAGCCGCCACGTCACCAGACATCAGTTCACCGTCCAACACTTCACCATTGAGCCAGCCGTCGTCAGCCAACTTATCCGCCCAGATGGCAACGGAGAGTCAGCTTTCTCGACAAGCGAATGAAGTCCCAGCAGCTGCCGATCAGCCAGCGCAACGGTCCATGAATGGCAAGATGGAAGCTGCGGGAGCGGGCAATGTTTCCAACCCAGGCAACGTTTC
>JBJTOW010000794.1:0-3351 GCA_046074805.1 Planctomycetota bacterium
TGACAACTGACAACTGACAACTGACAACTGACAACTGACAACTGACAACTGACAACTGACAACTGACAACTGACAACTGACAACTGACAACTGACAACCGCCAACCGCCAACCGCCCCTCACTCCTCCCCCCTCCCCAATCGCGCTGCGAGTTCGGCGAGCGGTTTGCGGACGTCGGCGGGGAGCGGGATGCCGTACTGTTCGGCGAGCCGCCGGGCGTGCCATTCGCGTTCTCCGGGAACTTGAACGCGGTCGATGCCGGCGGCGGTCGGCGCGCGGTGGACTTCGTCGATCAGGTAATCGACTCGGGATTGGAAATCCGGGGTCATCGTCGCCGGATCGATCGCGATGAATGCGGCTCCATGGCCGGTGGGCGTCTCCGCCGCGCCCCACATCCAATTGCCGATCTGCCACATCATCGACGCGCCGCTAAGCGCGCCGGCCAGCGCTTCGGCGAACAAGCCTATGCCGTAGCCTTTATGTCCAGCGGCCGGGGCCAAGGCGGCGTTGTCTGGGTAAAGATTGCCGTCCGTGGTCGGCTGGCCCGATTTGTCCACAAGCCAATCGGGCGGGATCGGCTTGCCCAGCGTGCGAGCCGCATAGACTTTTCCGCCAGCCACGGTGCTGGTGGCCATGTCGAGCACAATCGGGTCGTGAGCGCCGGCAGGAATGGCGTAGGCAAGCGGATTGGTGCCGGTCACCGCGACCCGGGCTCCGGGCGCCACGACGCTCGGAATGTCATTCCCCACCGCGATGCCGATCAGTCCTTCGCGCGCCGCGAGGCTGGGAAAATAGCCGATCGCGCCGAAATGATTGCCGTTCCTCACACCCGCGTACGCGATCCCGGTGCGGCGGGCCTTTTCGACAGCGACCCGCATGGCGAACGCGCCGCTGACTTGCCCCAACGCATGGTCGCCATCCACGATCGCCCAGCTCGGCCCCTCCCGTTCGACTCGCGGTTGTGCGGCGGCGCGAATACCGCCGCCTTCGAGCCTTCGCACGTAGCCGGCCAGCAGTTTGGTGCCGTGCGTAAAGACGCCGCTGGCGTCGGCGGTAACGAGCGCATCCGCTGTCAAGGCGGCATCGGTCGCCGACACGCCACTGCGGGCCAGCACGCTTTCACAAAACCGCCGCAGAATCGCGATCGGCACCTTGTCAGAGGATTCCAACCAAGCGGCGAGCGGCAGATTCGGGGAAGTAGAAGAAGGAGTTGCGTCCGGGGACGGGTGGGCGGGGCTGGGCGACATCATTTCGATTCCTGATACGCGGGCGGCGAAGCGGTGTGGAAGTCGGTGATCCGCTGGTACGCGGCGGCGACCGCGAGCAAACGGTTTTCGTCGCCAGCGCGGCCGACGAATTGCAGGCCGGTGGGCAGGCCGCGTTCGCCCAGTCCGTTCGGCACGGTGATGGCGGGGATGCCGGCCGCGTTGCCGGCACCGCCGATGCCGCTGGCCCGCAACCCGGCTTGGTAATCGCGAAAACTCCGCGCGTTCGGCGGCGCGACGCTGGCGAGCGTCGGCGTGACGATGGCGTCGATATCGACGAACAGTTCGTCGAGCGCCCGTTGCAATTTGCGGCGGATGCGAAACGCGTTGATGTAGTCGACGGCCGGGATCAACTGGGCCGCATAACCGCCAATCCGATCCTCGGGCGCCGTGAGGTCCCAGACCACGCCGTCGCGGATCATCGGTCCGAAGGCGGCCGCCATTTCGCAGGAAATGATCGTGCTCGCCACGAGATCGGACGGCAGATCGGGCAGTTTGAGTGGCGAGTCGCGGAACACGGCGATCTCCCGCAGCTTCTCCAGCGCGCGGTCGTAATTCGCCTGCACTTCCGGTTGCAGCTTGAGCGGCTCGGCGATCAACGCCAAGCGAAACGGCCGGGCGGCCGGCGTGGCCGGGGCGGCTGGTGTGGCCGGGGCGGCTGGCCGCGGCTCTTGGTCCGGTGAGTAGCGATAGGTAGCCTCGAGGGTCGTTTCATCGCGGTCATCAAGGCCGGCGATCGCATGCAAGACGAGTCCACAATCGTCGGCGGTGCGGCCGAGCGGCCCGATCTTGTCCATCGTCCAACTGAGCGCCATCGCCCCGCCGCGACTCACGCGTCCGTAAGTCGGCCGCAGGCCGGTCACGCCGCAATAGCCGGCCGGGGTCATGATCGAGCCCCACGTTTCCGAGCCGATGGCGAACGGTACCAGCCCCGCGCCGACCGCCGCGCCACTACCGCTGGACGAGCCGCCCGCCCAAGAATCCGGGGCCCACGGATTGAGCCCGGGACCGGTCAGCGCGGCGTTGGCTTGGCGATACCCCATGCCGCCGGCGATTTCGACCATAGCGAGCTTCGCGGCAAGAACGGCGCCCGCGTCGCGGAGCCGCCGCACTACGGTCGCTTCGTCGTTGATGAGCCGGTTCTTGTACGGAGCGGCACCCCACGTGGTCGGAATCCCCGGAGTCGCCAAGAGGTCTTTCGCACCGTACGGAATGCCGTGAAGCGGCCCGCGGTCGCGACCTTCCTTCAGCTCCCGGTCCGCGACCGCCGCTTGCCGCAACGCAAGCTCGCGAGTGACGGTCACGACCGCGTTGAGCGGCGGTCCCAGTTTTTCCAGCCGCTGCAAAAAGAACTCGGTCAGCTCGACGCTGCTGAATTCACCCGCCCGCAGACGCTTGCCCAGTTCGCGAATCGTGGCGAACGCGAGTTTCGGTTCGATGGCCATACGTTTTTCCCCGAGTTACGAAAGACCGCCACGACGGTAGGCGCCGAACTGAAAACCGGGCTCGTCGCCGTTCGTCAACGGCACTGTGGCCAGGACCAACGACCGCAAGCGATGACGTTCCAAATCGGAACGCAGCGACGCCTGAACTTCCGGCTCGCGGAGCCGTTTGTCGGGGAACCGCGCGAGCAGCAATTGCAACGCTAAATCGGCATCGTCGGGCAGCGGTGTGTCGGCTGGCGGTGGCCCGGCGTCCGGCTTAGCGGGCGCATCCGGCTTGGCAACCGCGTCCGGCTTCGGCACATCCGGCTTGGCGGCCGCGTCGGACTGGGCTTTAGCAGCCTTCGCGGCCGCATCACCCGCTTCATCGGCCATTATCTGGGAGGGCGGGGCGGACGTGTTCGCGACGACAGCAAGGCTGGCCCCTGCCGTCGCCAAAGCGGCATTGAACGCTCGCCTCGATAGCGGACGAACAGGCGGTTCGGGTTTGGGATCCGTCATGGGATCGCTCCGGAAATCTCAGTAATAAGAGAACGTTTCAGAAACACCAACACACTGTTTGCGACAGGCATAGCGACGGACTAGAAGTCCGTCGTACCAGAGCATCAAAAGTTGCCAAAGCATCAGCCGCCCACCCGCCACCCA
>JBJTOW010000795.1:0-4084 GCA_046074805.1 Planctomycetota bacterium
CTTTCAGCAGATTGAACCGCTCGATGAACTTCCGGCTTTCCTTGTCGAGTAACAGCGGGTTCATAAGCGTTAAAGCCGACGCGATTTCATCGCGTCCGGGATAGTTGCCCGTTTCGGAGAGCGACTTGTATCCCTGGAGAAGCGTCTGCCAGTCCTTGAGCCGCGTTTGCAGGAATGTCATTAACCCGTCTTCGCCGTCCGGTCCCATTTCCGAGAACACTTCCCGGCCCAAGGCGCGGGCGTTTTGAATCGCCTTGGGGTCCGAGGTTTCGCGTTTGCGGACAATGATCTTCCGTCGCTTGGCGGGCGTGGTGATCGCCTCGTACATCTTGTCGATCGGGATGATGGCCGACTCCATGACCAGCGTGACTTCGCTGAGCACCGCCAGCCGAGCAATGAGCAGCAGCACCTCGTCATCCGGCCAGCCATACGGTCGGCCGGCGTACCGCTTTTCCAAGAGGTCGTGCAACACAACCTGCTGGCTCTTCATCGAGCACAGTTGCAGATATTGCCGAAGGTCTTCCAACGCCTCCGGGTTGTTCTCGCCCGTTTGAAAGAGCAATTGCTCCTGAGCGACATCGTTGCTCCGCAGCACGGCCTGAATCTCGCGTAACGGCTCGGCGGACAGCCGCTTAAGAAAGCTCATCTTGGTGAACGTGTTGCGCACCAAGTATTCCATCGCCTCGTCGAGCACGGCTTGCGGTGTCGATGAGCGCGTCTTGATCAACTGGCCCGCCACGTAGAACTCGGCGGCGGCGAACATATCGCCCACCAGCAATTTCAACCGCTCGCGGCGGCGCGTGTTGTCGTCCGCCAGATCGCGGAGGATGCGTTTGGTCGAGTCGGGCAAGGTGCCGTCATTCTTGCGCGAGAGATACTTCTCGGTTTGGGCGTAAGCCCGTAGCTCGCGGCCCAAGCACTCGTCGTTTCCCAGACGCGCGAGGATGTAGCCGCCCTCCGTCGCGCTCTCCAGGACCGCCTTGGTTCTGTTGAGTGATTCGTAATCGTCCGCGAGCGGCGACACTACGGTGATGGTCAACGCGCCGTCGCGCTGGTTGCCGATCGGGTATCCGTCGCAGCGGCGGTTGAATTCGAAGTCCACCTTATTCGCGCTGTAGCGATGCTTCCGCTGGCCCTTCAGCGCGTCCTCGAAGATGAACTCGCCGACGTGCTTGGCCTCCTCGCCGCTGGAGAGCTCGACCTGCTTGATTTCCTTGTTGATGTCCCGTTCTTCGTTGGTCAGGAAGAAGAAGTGTTCGCCGTTGTGGCTGATAAGTGTTTCCCGTTCCAGGCGGCGCAGGCTTTCCTCGATGCGTCGGCGCAGATTGACGCGGTCGCCGTCGATCTGGTCGAGACACAGCGTCACCAGGTTGTCGATGTTGGCCTTCATTTCATCGACGTAGCGGATCAGAAAAAGCACTTGCAGCACGCGGATATCGAACGGCTGCAAGCTGGGATTAGTCCCGGCCTGTTCGATCGTGCGTTTGACGCTGGTATCGAGAAAACTTTCGATCGACGGGTAGAAGTCATATAGCGGCACCAAGACGCCGACTTCGCTGACCGACGCGGTTTTCGCCGCCGACTGGAAGGCGTCGAGCAGCGAGCGTTCGCCCTTGGCGAGGTGCATACCGGTGGCCCCGGCTTTGCGAATGACCTCGAAGATCCGCTGGAGCAATTGGAACTGGTACGGAGCGAACGGGTAGTTCTTGATGAAATCGTCCGCGTCGCGGTAGGGGCGGAAGGTCATTCCGCAGTCGCGGAACGTCAGTTGGTTCTTTAGGACATCGCCGCGTTGGCGGAAGACGTCCTCGAGTTCGGGGCGGACCTCCGCTCGTTTGGCCAGCAACCGCGCCTGAATCACTTCGTCGGCGTTAGCGCTGGAGAGGGAAAGCGGCGGGAAGAACCGGCCCTGAATCTTGGAAAAGTCCTGCTTCTTCGTCTTTCCCATGTCACCGAGCACTGTGTCCATGTCTTCTTGCGACGTGACCACGACCCAAGCGCGACGGCGGCAGATCGTTCCCAATTCCTCGGTGATCGTTTGCAGGCTGAGCATCAAGTGGGAATCGTTGCCGATGAACTGCCCCACCTCGTCGACGAGAAACACGATTCGCTGTTGCGGACCTTTGGAATCAAGGTATTCCTTGGTCCATTTGCAGAAGTTTTCCACGGACAGCGAGAAATTGCCCTCGGCTCCGTCGATCCATTTTTCGGCGGCCGATTGGCTTTGCCCGAGCGTCTCGCCGAACGTCTTGGCCACTTCGTCGCGGTTGAACTGGTAGGCGTCGCGTTCATGGACCCAGTCGAGCCCCGTGTGCTTGCGGTACGCGGCGTGGAAGTCCGGCAGCTTCCCCTTGGAATCGAGGTAGCGTTCCATGTGCGCGATGTGCGGATGATCGCCGCTGTAACCCTGCAACTCGTTGAGGACTTTGAGGAAGACGCGGAGAATCAGATCGCGGCCCGTGCTGCTGCCGTGGTCCGCTTTGCTGTCGATGTTGAAGAGGATCACGTCGGTGTTGGCGACGATGGCCCGCTTCATGTCCGCGAAGAACATGGCGTCGTGCAGTTTGTCTTCGAGAAAATCGACGGCGAGTTTCGACCGGCCATCGTGGGAATGTTTGCGGTTCCGCAGCAGGTACGAGAGCACCTTGAGGAAGTGGGATTTGCCGGAGCCGAAAAAACCGGAGATCCACACGCCCATCTTGCCCGCCTGATCGGGCGCGCGGGCGCCGGTGACGGCGTCCAGGTACCAGGAGACGAACTTGCGGAGATGCCGGTCGAGTTCCCTGGTGACGACGAATTCATCCAATTCCTGCCAGACGGAGGAATCGTCCAGTTGGTCGGCCTTCACGACGCCATTGATGGGCCGGAAGATATCGCGGTCGAAGAGTTTTTCGATGAGCATGTCCGCCTCGGCTTACGGAACGAGCTTGAAGGCTCGATAGTAGTTGGTGTTCTTGAGCTTGCCGAACAGCCGCAGGGATTGGCCGTCGTAGCGTCCGGGATAGAACAAGACGAGCGGCGTCTTTCCCATGACCGGCTGGAGATTGTTGAGCAACGTGTGGGAGCGAAGCAGCGGCCAGACGCTGCCGATACCGGAAACGATGACCAAATCGTGCTCTTGGGGCTTCACGGTTTCGGCGAACCGACTGGCGAGTTTTTCCTCGTGCAGCGGTCCGGCGAGCGCTTTCCGCAGCGCCTCGTCGCCTTTTTCAGCCTGCATCTGGATCGCCTTGTCTAGCAGTTTGCGATGCCGGAGGTAGTCCAGCACGAAGTCGAACAGGTTGACGTGGGCGACGCGAAGTTGGAGCCGGACACGCGGCAGGTGGTCGAGCAATGTCCGTAGGAATTCCCGGACGTGAAGTTCGTCTTCCGGCGGATAATCGAAGATATAAAAGGCGATTTCGTTGCCGATGCCCCGGCCGCCAAGGAATTCGTCCGAGGTGATCTTGGGCAGAATCTTGTTGAGCCGTTCATGCAACGGTTCGCTCATGGCGACACCTGGATACAGCGCACGACGTATTCCTCGTGGTTGGCCTTGAGGTAGTGAAGCACTTGATCGGCGACATGGACGGTTCGCAGGGCGAGGCTGCGGGTGTTCTCGATGTAGCCGGCTTGGGCGAGGATTTGAAACACGGAGGACTGGAGGCGGCGGCGGGTCGACTCGTTCCACTGCGGCATGGCCGGATCGCGTTCGCGGCAGCCGTCGAGGAACGCCATGAACATCGATTTGGTCAGCGCCGTGCCGAAGACCCGGTATTGCTCGCCCACGACGAGATCGAGGAAATCGCCCAATAGGTGGCTGTGTTTCACGGCGGCGGCGAGAGCCGCATGGGTGGCGACAAGTCCCACGCCGTCGCGGACGAGCTTCCAGAGTTCCGGCCCCATGGTTTCGAGCCGTGAACGAATGAGCTTTGTCAGTCGCTTCGCCGTGGCCGGATTGCGAGCCTGGAGAACATTCCGCGTCACGATCGCCTCTTTCCAGCCATCCGCGTCGAGATTTCGCAGCAGCAAATCGGCGATGATGCGGCTTTCCGGCAGCTTGAGCGCTCCGGCGGTGATGTCTGCCTTGTATCGCGGCTCCGTC
>JBJTOW010000796.1:0-4809 GCA_046074805.1 Planctomycetota bacterium
CAACTCGACCCGGCCCGGATGGTGCCGAACATCCGCAACGCCTCGCTGAGTCTGGCGGAACAGCGGGAGCAATTGGATTTGCTGCGGACGCTCAACGAAGCCCATCGGGCTGCCCGGAGCGGTGATGCCGCGCTCGAAGCCCGCATCCAGGCGATGGAAACCGCCTTCCGGATGCAGACGGCGGCCGGCGACGCGTTCGATCTGGGACGGGAAACGGCGGCGACCCGAGCGGCGTACGGAACGTCGGCGTACGCGAACGCTTGCCTGTTGGCGCGGCGGTTGGCTGAGCGGGGCGTGCGTTGCGTTCAGGTTTACTATGGCAATGGCCAGCCTTGGGACACGCATCGCAACCACAACGCGTCGACCGCGAACTTGGCGAAGGACATCGATCGGCCCACGGCCGCGCTCCTGCGTGACTTAAAACAACGCGGGCTGCTCGACGATACGCTTGTCATCTGGGGGGGCGAATTCGGCCGCACCTCGACGTCCGAAAGCGGCGACGGCCGCGACCACAACCATTGGGGATTCACCATGTTTTTGGCGGGCGGTGGAGTGAAAGGCGGCATGGCGTACGGCGCGACCGATGATTTCGGGTTTCGCGCGATCGCCGACAAAATGCATGTCCACGACCTACACGCGACCGTCTTGCGCCTCATGGGAATCGACCACGAACGACTCACCTATCGCCACGCGGGCCGCGATTACCGGCTCACCGATGTCTCCGGCCGGGTCGTCAACGAAATCCTGGCCTAGCGTCCGCGTCGCGGCGAGTCCGCTCGCCGTGTTGAACGAGTCGCGTTGAACGAGTCGCGTTGAACAAGTCGCGTTGAACAAAGTCGCGTTGAACAAGTCGTTCCGCTCACGTCCTCGGGAGGGCGGCCGCCCACTCGTGGTATCGCTGAGCGACTTGAGCCGGACGAGCGGTGCCGGTGGTCCCCAATTGCTGGACCGTGATCGAGGCGACCAAGTTGCCGACGACGGCCGCTTCAACGGGCGTGGCCCCGGCCAGCAGCGAGGTCACGATGCCACTGGTCGCGGCGTCTCCAGCCCCGACCACGTCCACCGGCCCAGGGACTCGGAATCCGGGAACTAAGCGAGTCGCTCCCGTTGGATCGGCGACCAACATGCCATCGTCGCCACAGGTGCAGTAGGCCGCGCGACCAGTGCGGTCGCGGAGTCGCTCGAGCGCCGGGCGGGCGTCGCCATCGCCGTCGGCATCGGCTTCGGCGGCGGCGAGGACTTCACGGCGGTTGCCTTTCAGCACGCCAAAGTGGAAACGGGCGAGTTGCGCGCGGCTATCGACATAGATGAGCTTCGCCGGGTCGGCGGAAGCCAATTCCGCCAGCCGACTCCGCACGCCGTCATTGACAACTCCCCAATTGGGTTCGACGAATTGGTCGAGCACGATGAAGCCGTCGCACTCGTTCCAGATCGACGCGAGACGATCGCCAACCGCAGTGCTAGCGGCGGCGGACAACGGTTGTCGATCGCGGATGTCCAGCCGATTAAGCTCTTCGACGAGTCCGTTTTCGAGACGCCGGATCGGCTTCGTATAAGTCGGGGTCAGGCGTTGTGGATCGGCAATCAGGTGAGTCAAGTCGACCGGCAGATCGACGAGCGCCCGACGAAGGTCGAATCCACGCCCATCGTCGCCGATCACGGCGACGGGAACCAAGCGGCCGACTCCGAGCGCCGCGAGGTTGTTGAGCACCGTGCCCAGTGCTCCGGCGGCGTTTCGCACCTTGGTGATCTGGTACGCCTCGAGTCCCGTTTCCAGCGACAGTTCACGTACGCCGGGCGCCAGTTCCAGGTACTGGTCGAGCACAAGGTCGCCCACCAAGCCAATCGTTAGGCGAGGGAATCGGCCGAGAAACGCTTGCAACCGGTCATACGCGAGCAGCATGTTGATCAAACTCCTTACCAGCGAGATTCTGGAAAGAGTTGTCTTCCAAGGGAAGTGGTCGCTTGCCCTCTCATCGACGCATCGACGGACTTGGAAGTCCGTCGTACGGCAGAGCACGGACTTGGAAGTCCGTCGTAGGACAGAGCCGCGTTGCCAGCGTGGAGGTTTACGGGGCCAAAAGCAGTCGGCCTGGCGACTTCAGGTAGGCGATGATGTCGTTGAGGAAACGAGCGGCTGCGCCGCCATCGACCAGGCGATGGTCGTACGACAAGCTCAGCGGCATCATCAACCGAGGCACGATCTGGTCGTTGACCACAACGGGCATTTTTCGCGAACGTCCCAGCAGCAGGATCGCGACTTCCGGGGTGTTGATGATGGGCGTCGCGTAGGCTCCGCCAACGGCGCCGAGATTGCTAATCGTAAACGTGCTGCCACGCAGCTCGTCGATCGAGAACTGATTGTCGCGCACTTTGTCGGCGAGTGTGGAAACCTGCCGAGCGATCTCGGCGATCGATAACTGGTCGGCGTTGCGGAGCGACGGGACCACGAGGCCGCGGTCCGAGTCGACCGCGATGCCGACATGGACGTAGTCCTTGTAGATGATCGTGCCGTTGTCCATGTCGATCGACGCGTTCACGACAGGGTTTTTCTTCAACGCCATCGCGACCGCTTTGATCACGAATGGCAATTGCGTCAACTTGATTCCGCGGGCCGCGTAGTCGTCTTTGCTCGACTGGCGAATGCGTTCCAATTCCGTAACGTCGGCGTCGTCCATGTTTGTCACGCGGGGAACGGTCGACCACGACTCGTGCATCTTCGCCGCGATCGTTTTGCGGATCTTGGTCATCCGCTCGATGCGAACCGGTCCCCAGGCATCGGACATTCCATCGCCAGCGGCTCCATTGGCGAGCCCCGTGCTTGCGGCACCGCTCGCCTTCGCAACCGCCAGGCCACCGCCACGCACCATTTGGTTCGCTTGGCGGACGGCTTCGAGCACATCTTCCCGGGTGATGCGGCCACCATCCGCCGTGCCTCGGACCATTGTCAGGTCAATGCCCACTTCCCGAGCGAAACGTCGAACTGCCGGTCCCGCTGGAATCAATCCTGGAGACGCTGTTGGCAAAATCGCGGATGCCTGAGCGGCGGGTGCCGCAACCGGCACCGCCGCAGGCGCCGCGGCCACGGCGGGTGCTGGGGCAGGCGCGGGTGCGGGCTTCGGCGGCGTCACGGCCACTGGAGCTGGAGCAGCCACTGGAGCTGGCGATGTAGGCTGGGCGGCAACCTTGGCAGGCGCGGCTGGTGCAGCGGCGGCGGCCGGGCTCGGAGCGGCCGCTTTCGGCGCTGGTGCGGCTCCGCTCGCGGCTTCCAGCACCGCGATCGGCCCACCGATCGGCAAGGTGTCACCGGCCTTAACCAGCAATTTCACGACGCGGCCGGAATGGCTGCTTGGGACGGTCGCCGTCGCCTTGTCCGTCTCCACCTCCAGGACATCCTGCCCCTTTTTCACCTCATCGCCGACCTTGACCAGCACTTCGATGATGTCGCCCGATTTGATGCCATCGCCCAACTCAGGCAGTTTGATTTCGATTTCCATGATGCAATGTGCCGGCGGTTGGGCCGGAGAGTAGACGTGTGACGAATACCATCGCGGCGATCCGGCCAGCCAGGGCCGACGGACTTCGCCGCGAAACAAGCGTTTTTCGAGTTATTGAACGTGGGGCGCTTTTCCCTTGCTGTCGGCGCTACGCGAAATACGCGTCGGTCTTTTCCGGATCAACGCCCAAGTCCTTGATCGCCTGGGCGACGATGGACGGATCGAGTCCCGCCGTCCGTGATAGGCGATAGAGCGTGGCGACGACGATGCAAGCGGCGTCAACCTCGAAGTGCCGCCGCAGGGTGCGGCGTTCCTCGCTGCGCCCCATGCCGTCCGTGCCGAGCACGTAGTAGTCGCCGGGAACCCAACGAGCGATCTGCTCGGGCAACGCCTTGACGTAGTCGGACGCGGCGACGAACACGCCGCTTTCCCCTTCCAACGCCCGCTCGATGTAAGGCCGTCGGGGCGGCGCGGTTGGGTGGAGCATGTTCCAACGTTCGCAGGCATGGGCATCGCGGCGCAATTGCGTGTAGCTTGTCGCGCTCCAAACATTGCTGGCGATTCCATAGCGTTCGGCGAGAATCTCCGAGGCCTCCAACGCGCTGCGCAGAATGGGCCCACTACCGAACAAGTTGACCTTATGTTTGGCGTTCGGAACGCTTTTCGTGGTGAACTTGTAAATGCCCTCGATGATGCCCTGTTCGCATCCTTCAGGCATGCCCGCCATAGCGTAGTTCTCGTTCTCCACGGTCAGGTAGTAGATCGCCGTTTCGCCGTCGACGTACAGCCGCTTTAGTCCATCCAGGATGATCACCGCCAGCTCATAACCCCAAGCGGGGTCGTACGCGCGGACTGTCGGGAAGGCGATTGCGTTGAGCAAACTATGACCGTCCTGGTGCTGGAGGCCTTCGCCATTGAGTGTCGTGCGGCCGGCCGTGCCACCCAGCAAAAAGCCTTTCGCCCGCGCGTCGGCGGCGGCCCAGATCAGGTCCCCGATCCGCTGGAATCCGAACATGGAGTAGAAGGTGAAGAACGGCACCATCGGGACGCCCCGGTGCGCGTACGACGTGGCCGCGGCGGTCCATGACGAGAAGGCGCCCGCCTCGGTGATGCCCTCCTCGAGGATCTGTCCGTCGGTCGACTCCCGGTACGACAGCAGGAGGTCGTGGTCGACGGGCTCGTAGCGCTGCCCGCCGGACGCGTAGATGGCGACCTCTCGGAAGAGCGAGTCCATGCCGAACGTCCGGGCCTCGTCGGGCACGATCGGCACGATGCGGTCGCCGATCGTCGCATCGCGGCACAGGTTGCGGAG
>JBJTOW010000797.1:0-5052 GCA_046074805.1 Planctomycetota bacterium
TCGCTCGACCGGCATGGAGCCGACGAACTTCCAGGAACGAGTGAAGTGGCATCTTCTGGCCCGCATGATTCCGCTGGTCGAAAACAACTACAACCTCGCCGAGCTTGGGCCAAGAGGCACGGGCAAGAGCCACATCTATAAAGAAATCAGCCCAAACAGCATTCTCGTGTCGGGCGGTCAAACCACGGTTGCCAACCTGTTCTACAACATGGCTCGGCGACAGGTTGGCTTGGTCGGCCTGTGGGATGTGGTGGCCTTCGATGAAGTCGCTGGTATTTCCTTCAAGGACAAAGATGGCGTCCAGATCATGAAGGACTACATGGCTTCGGGCTCGTTTGCCCGTGGCCGTGACTCGACCAATGCCTACGCCTCCATGGTCTTCGTCGGCAACATCAACCAGTCGGTTGATACGCTGGTGAAGACGAGCCATCTCTTTGCCCCATTCCCGGAGACAATGATCGACTCGGCCTTCTTCGACCGCTTCCATGCCTATGTCCCAGGCTGGGAGATTCCCAAGATGCGGCCAGAGTTCTTCACGAACCAATATGGCCTGATCGTGGACTACCTGGCCGAGTGGCTGCGGGAGATGCGGAAACGCAGCTTCAGCAGACCAGAGACGGTGTGTTTGACGGCAATGGTGTCCCGCTGGTTCAGATCACGGCCCAGCTTGAAATACTTATTGATGGCATCGCCGAAGTTGCGCTTCCGCATTTCCCGTAGCCACTCAGCCAGATAGTCCACGATGAGGCCATATTGGTTTGTGAAGAACTCAGGCCGCATCTTGGGAATCTCCCAGCCTGGGATATACGCGTGGAAGCGGTCAAAGAAGGCCGAGTCGATCATTGTCTCCGGGAATGGGGCGAAGAGATGGCTCGTCTTAACCAGCGTATCGACCGGCTGGTTGATGTTCCCCACGAACACCATCGACGCGTAGGCGTTCACCGGATCGCGGCCGCGGGCGAACGAGCCCGACGCCATGTAATCTTTCATGATTTGCACTCCGTCCTTGTCCTTGAACGAAATGCCCGCCACCTCGTCGAACGCCACCACGTCCCACAGCCCGACCAACCCGACCTGCCGGCGCGACATGTTGTAGAACAGGTTCGCCACCGTGGTTTGACCGCCCGACACCAAGATGCTGTTCGGACTGATTTCCTTATAGATGTGGCTCTTGCCCGTGCCTCTCGGCCCCAGTTCGGCGAGGTTGTAATTGTTCTCGACCAGCGGAATCATGCGGGCCAACAAATGCCACTTCACCCGCTCGCTGAAGTTCGCCGGTTCCATGCCCGTCGAGCGTAGCAGCACGTCGATCCACTGTTGTTCGGTGAACGCCCGCCGCCCCTCGAACAGCTCCTCCATGTCCATGTTCGGCATTTGGATCGGCTTCAATTCCCTCAGGACGTACGGCGAGCCCTTTTGGTCCTCCTCGAAGAATCGCTCCAGCGTGATGACGCACCAGATGCCGCCGATCAATAGCTTCTCGTAGCTCCGCACCACCTCGGCGGGAACTTCGATCCCTTGGATGTTCAGGTTGAAGAGCGTCGCGCCGTAAACGTCCCGTTTGTCATCGAGCGCGACCGACACCTTGTCGATGACCTTCAAGCTGCCCCGCTCACGGATCAACGACTTGACCTTTTGCGCCTCGTCGGGCCGGACATAGTTCTCCGTCAGCACCTTTTTGACCGTCTTCAGCCCGGTCTCGATCACCGCCTCGTCGTTCGACGCGCAGTAGCTCCCCAGCAGGTATTCCAGCACGTACACGGGGACGTTGGCGCCCTCCTTCACCAGCTTGGTCAAGTCCTTGCGGACCACCTTGCCGGGGAAGTGCCGGTTCAGCAGATCGTCGAGTCCCGGATCAACCACGGTCGCTTCAGAAGTCATCGGTGAACGTCCTGTCGATAATCACTTCCACGCTCTGTTGCTCGATGCCGGTATCCGCATCCCGCAGAACCAGCCGGTACGGCCTCTTCTTGTTGTACGGCCGTTCCTTGAGCACGAGTGGAACCCATTTTTTCCGCTCGTCCAGATTGCCCGAGCTGCTATCGAATTTCACGGAATGGATGTCCGTAATCAATTCCTCGCCTTCGTACAACGCGACTCTCAGGGTAATCGGCCGGACCCGCTCGCTCACTGGCTCCATTTGAAGCAGTTGGAACCGGTGATTCGCGGCCGTGACCCGATGCGGGCCTCCCATCACCTGGACCATCACAGGCCGAACCTTCGTTTCCTGCGCCTGTTTGCCGCGCAGTTGCTTCACCGTGACCACCGGGACCACGATCTCCTGGAGCATCGCGCCGCCATGCACGAAGCGGGCCCCGCCCACGAAGTGGAACACGCTCGCCCCCTTGGGAATCCAAAACTCCATGCCGCCTTCGGCGCGGGCCGTCACGCTCGTCTTGCCATGCCATGCTTGGTCGCTGTCGGAAAGATCGGTGCCAAGCAGGTAGCGTTTATTCTCGGCGACGGTCGCGAGCGGCTTGTTGCTCAGCGCCGTCTTGTCGGTTTCGCCGCGCGCCATCTCCGTGAACAGGAAGCCATGATCGGCCGTCACGACCACGTAATGGGCGCTCAGGTTGTTGACGATGTACCCGACCAACGCCGCTAGCTCGTCGATCGCCCGCCGCACCGACTCGAATGTCTTTCCCTCTGTCTTGCCCGTGTCGCCGACCGCGTCGACGGTGTCGTGGTAGACGTAGACGACCCGCTGGTCCTTGACGAATTCGCGGCCTTCGTCCTTGCGTTTCGCCATCAAATCCTCGGCCTTGCACGCGAGCCCGCCGACACCGCGCAGGATCGCGCCGCGGTTGGCGGCTTGGCTCGACTGGCCATCCACCAGCACGTCGGCGCCCTTATAGGCGAGCGTCTTGTGCGGCAGCAGACTGGCCATGCCAAGCGGCGTGCAGGACGGCACCACGCCCAGTTGCGTCGATAGCTTCGCTTCGAAGCGATACCTGCCATTGAGTTCCGCAGCCAGCTCCTGAGCCGCCTCGTAGCGGAAGGCATCGCTGACGATCACAAACGCGCGTCGGTTCTCGCCTTCTTCCAGCCAGGGACGGACGTGCCGCGAGTAGAACTGGTACTGGTTGGGAACGCCGTCGATTTCCCACTTCGCGAGCAATCCACCGGGCGGCGCGACGTGCCTGCCCCAGGCGAGCGCCAGGTTGGCGAGGTACCAGTTCACGAAATGCGCTTCCATGTCGGCTCGCAGCGGCTTGACGACGTTCCAGCCTTGGAACTCGGCGGTGTCGGCCGACTCGCAGAAATGCCGATGCAACTGGTCGAAGCGGAACAGTTCCGTTTCGTAGGCGCGGTACATGGCGGTGGCGTCCGGATAGTCGAAGCCGCCGAGGTGCCGGTTGCGAAGCGCGAAGAACTCGGCGGCCGCCGCGAGCGCGTCGTATACCGCGTGCAGGGCCTGCCGCGGCGCGTCGAGCGAATCGGCCACGGTGGGATTGGCCCAGTAGCCAGCCTGCCGCCGCGTCACAATCGCCCGGACATCGTCCAGATTGAGCGTCTCGACCGTGGATTGCACGCGCTCTCGCAGGCTGCTGGCGATCCGTTTTTCGACATCCAGGAACGTCATCACGCCGAGCAGATCTTCGATCTCGAACGCGGGCAGGCAATCTTCGATCCGCAGCAGTCCGGCCGCGGCCGCCGACAGCCGGTCATAGCTTGCCGCCTTGGTGGTGCTGTCCCGCCACTGAGCGAGGCAGACGATGGCGTTCGACCAGCCGTTCTTCGGCAGCATCGCGCTGCGCAGCGACGGTGGCAGTTCGCCCCGCAAATGATGGGCGAAATCGGTCATGAGCAGCCGCAGCAGCAGGTTCCGCAGCGACGGCGTCTCTTCGTCGTACCCGAACGCCGCCTTCACCATTCGCCAGAACGGCCGGTCGAGGTCGAACTTTTCGATTTGGCTCCAGAGGGCTGGCGGGTTGTCGAGGTCTAGCTCGCCGTCGTTTTCCCCGCCCGCTTCGGTCCAAGCGTGGAAGATGGTGCGCACAAGGTTGAACAGCTCGGGCTGTTCCGCCTTGGCGACGACGGCCATCATTTTGCGGTCGAGGTCGGCGGCCGTATCATTGGGCGCGACGAGCGACTTGAGTTTCTGGAGCCGTTCGCGGTTGTCGAAGAACTTGCGGTACTGGATCAGGTGTTCCCGCAGGCTCGCGGTGAGCAGCCCCAACTCTTGCAGGAGGATGCTGGCGCGATCCGCGCGGAAGCACTCGCTGTAGAGCCGGACATCGAGCAGCCAGTCGTGCTGCGGGTCCGGCTCTTCGGCGGGCGAGTAGAGCAGGAACTTGGCGTCCGGTTCCTCGCGTTCCAGCCGCAGCTTAACGCCGAGCGCCGCGACCCGGTCCAGCCGCAGCGTCGTGACGCCGTCGAGCGTGATGAACGGCAGCGTGCTCTCGAACTCCCGCTCGGGGTCATTCCAAAAGACGATCCGGTGGGACTCGGTGTGGAACAGCCGGTCGAGGGCGCCAGTGATCTGCTTATAGTCGGTCATAAAGGCAAGCCTTCCCCATCACAACCCGAAGCGCAAGCGAGGGCCGCGCAACAACCATCCCATCATAACCCGAAGCGCAAGCGAGGGCCGCAACGCACACAGACCCGAGCGTAGCGAGGGCCTGTGTGCGGAGCGGAGCAACGCAACGCATGTATGTATGTATGTACGTATGTACGTATGTACGTATGCGTCTATAGATCGCGCGCCTTCCCCATTCGTCGCTCAGTGTACGACGGCATGCTCTGCCATGCGACGGACGTCCCAGTCCGTCGCAGCGGTGTCAGGCGTCCTTGAAGCTTACGCACGCGAATGTGTCTGGCCATGCGACTCGATGGACCTCCTCAGGGCCAAAGGCCCGGGCGTTGGCCTAGCCCAGCCCAACGGGCTGGGTACCGCTGCAACGGACTAGGAAATCCGTCGCCTAGCTGGGGCTGGGCCACATCATAACGGGCGAACCGGGGCGATGCGTGAGCCTGTCGCGGCCCTCGCTTGCGTTTCGGGTTGTGATGGGATGGGGGCGGCGCGGCCCTCGCTTGCGCTTCGGGTTGTGA